>CAYPOI010000038.1:0-24884 GCA_964412365.1 uncultured Chitinophagales bacterium
GTCTGCTTCCGGATGAAATCCTGCGGAATCTTCTCCTTATGCACATTCGTGACCTCGATGTAATACCCGAACACCTTGTTATAACCGAGTTTCAACGACGTGATGCCGGTGCGGGCAATGAGGTCTTTCTGAACCTTCGCGATGTAGGTTTTTCCATTCCGGGCGATGTCGCGAAGCTCGTCGAGTTCTTTCGAAAATCCATCCCGTATGAATCCCCCATCCCGCAACGAGGCGGGCGGTTCTTCGACCAAGGCCAGGCGGATGCGGTCTTGCAAGGCGCTCAAGGCCGACAGATCGGACTGGATGCCCTTTATTGCAGGATCATCAAACGTGGTGATGTGTCGTTTGAGGATGGGGATGATGCTCAGCGATAATTGCAGTTGCACAAGATCCCGTGCATTGGCCCGACCCACCACGATTCTCGACATCAACCGTTCCAAATCGCCGATATGCTCCAATTCCTCGCGGATTTCTTGACGCAAGGAGTTTTGCTTCATCAAAGCATCCACCGCATTGAGCCGTTCGCGGATCGTGGCCACGCGTTTCAAGGGCTGATGCAACCACCGACGTAGCAATCGACCGCCCATCGCGGTGCAGGTGTCATCCAAAATGCCGATCAACGAACCTTCGGTGTGACCGTCTTGCATGGTGCTGGTGAGCTCCAAATTGCGTTTCGTGGCCGCATCCAGCATCATGAATTCCCGATTCTCGAACGAATAGATCCGGCGGATGTGGGCGAGCGAGGCTTTCTGGTTTTCGCGGATGTAGTGCAGCAACACGCCCGCGGCCGTACACGCGATCGGAAGATCTTCGACACCGAATCCCTTCAATGAATGCGTTCGGAAGTGATCCAACAACAGTTGATAGGCATACTCCCCATCGAACACCCAATCTTCGACCAAGGTGGTGACGCTCCCATCCGGCGACACGGGCGGCTCATTCTTCAGCTTTTTCGGGATGAGGAGTTCAGCCGGACCGATGCTGTTCACAAACGCACCGAGTGCGGCTTTGTCCACTTGAGTGACCCCCATTTCACCGGTGGACACATCCGCGAACGCCACACCTGCCGTTCCTCCGCTGATGTGCACCGAACAGAGATAATTGTTGCGCTTATGGTCGAGCAGCTTGTCGGACATCGTGACGCCCGGAGTCATGATTTCCGTGACTTCGCGATCCACGATCTTCCGATTGTTGGCTTTGGCTTCGGCGGGGTCTTCGGTTTGCTCGCAAATCGCGACGCGGTGACCTTTGCGCACCAACTTCGGTAAATACGTATCCAGCGCATGAAACGGGAAACCGGCCAAAGGAGTCTGATCGCCACCATTGTTCCGCTTGGTCAGCGTGATGCCCAGCTCACGGCTCACCGTAACGGCGTCATCCGCAAACGTCTCATAGAAATCACCGACCCGGAACAGCAGCAAGGTGCCGGGGTGCTTCGCTTTGATCTGATGGTACTGCCGCATGAGCGGCGTAGTGCCTGTTGCGTTGGTTGACACGTCGGATGGGTTTATATTGGCGGGTATCGAAAATACGACAGAGTGAAGAAAGCAAACGCATTTATCCGTCGGTTTGGTCAGTTACTTGCCGAGCGGGACTTATTTTTCAACGCTTCGGCCATCAGCTTCAACTTATTCCTGTTCAGCATCCCGTTCACGTTATTGGTGGGATCGCTGATCGGGTACGTGATGAGCATCGATGTGGTGATGGGGGAATTGTCGCGCTATGCCCGTGAATTCTTTCCGGCCGGATTGTACGACCAGGCGGGATCGGATTTCGTGGACCCTGCGAACCTATTCACCGGACTCATCCAGCCCTTGGTCGAATCGCGTCGCGCGAACCTGATTTTTGGATTCGGAATCCTCACCTTCACGTCCTTAGCCCTATTCACCACCTTGAAGCAGGTGATTTACCGGATCTTCGACTGCATTGAGAAAAAGCATCGGTTCAGCGACTTCATGTATTCGTTTCTGACGTTCGGGCTCGTCGGCTCCATCTTTGTCTTTTTCAGCTACCTGATTTCGCTGATCACCTTGTTTTCGACCAACGACATCGTGATTCCCTCAATGGGCATTACCATCGGAGTCGGACCCCTTTTCGATATCCTTTCGAACCTCATCACCATCATCTTTACGGTCAGCATTTTTTATGTGCTGTTTCGGTACCTCGGTGAGAGGTCGATCCAACGTCAAACCGCTTTCGTGGGAGCCGCGATCTACACGACGCTGTTCCAATCGGCCAGATACATCTTCGGGTTTTTCTTGAATGAAACGCTTCGAACCTATGCATCGGTGTATCAGAGCTACTCCATCTTGCTCATTTTGTCACTTTGGACGTTCTACACGGCCATCATTTTCGTGGTGGCTACCGCGGGAGCACGGGCCTGGCAGGATGAGGTGTTGGAATAGTGCGGGGTGCCGGGCGCGATGTGCGATGCAAGAGGTGCTTCGCAAAATGATATCATAGGTCCTTCGCCGCTGCGCGGCTCAGGATGACAAGCCGCTTGGGTAATAGATCCCTCGGGCCTTCGGCTCCTTCGCTGTGCTCAGGACAGGCCCTCAGGATGACAAGCGCAATGCCAAAAAAAAGAAGATGCGGCATAACTACGACCTAAGTGCACTTGGTTATTTGTTATGCCGCCTCATATTTCATTAGCGAAGCACTGTCATCCTGAGCGAAGGGCGAAGCCCGTAGCGAAGGAACTATATATCATTTGCGAATTGAAGGGGAAGCGAAGGACCTCATCTGATTTCAACAACCCCCGACTAAAGCCGGGGGTTAGTGTTAAGATGGCCGAGTACCGCCCCAATTATTTCAAGAGAGTAATCTTCCTCACATCCCTCATCCCCGACGTTTCCAACACCACCACATACATCCCACTCGGCAAGCCAGCCGCATCGAAGGTGACGGAGTGCTGACCTGAAGGCATCATCCCATCCACAAGAATCTGTATTTCGCGCCCCAGAATATCATAAACAGCGATTCTCGTCTCTCGTCCCACGTCCATCGTCCATCGTATTTCCGTGGTCGGATTAAACGGATTGGGGTAATTACCCAATAGTTGAGGTCCTTCGCTAAGCTCAGGGCGAGGTTCTATCGATGTCCCCACAAACGGTGTGATGACTTTCATGTACACATCGCCGGGAGCGTTTCGTCCATCGACCCACGTCAGTACGAAGTTCGTATTGTCGTGCGTCACATGGGGCTGACCTGTGGCATGGTCCGCATCCGCCACCAATTTCACACCACCATAGATGCCTCCATCCACATCCAGCTCGCGTAGGCGGGCTCGGAATCCGACAGAAGAGCTATCACCCCAAACAACCATGTAGCGACCATTATCCATCAATGCGACAATGGGTTTGGCATACACATCGCCACCTGGCGCCACCTCACTCACTTTGATGGGCTGAGCCGATCGCGGCTGACCATCCGCTCCATACGCTCGCGCCCAGATTTGTGGACCGTTCGTCGCATCGTTTCCTACCCAGGCGACCACGCTATTTCCGGAAGCATTGACCGCCACGCTCGGAAACACGGCTCCGGATCCGGCCGCATTCACCTTGAAATTGGCGCCGGACAGATTCGCACCTGCGAAGAATTGGGCATAGACTTGCATCGGATTTCCATCGCGTCCGTCCTGCCAAGCCATCAGCGTGCGGGATGTATTCGACGCCACATCCGGATTCATGAACTGCGCTTGTCCGTGGTAGCTGGTCGGATATGGATAGAACGCATTGGTCGAATACAGCTCGAGATTCGACTTGAACGTGTAGATCGAGCTCCGCCACAACGAACTGCTGGTATTCTCTTCTTGCGTGACCATGAAAATCTCCCCGGACGACAGCATCGCCACATTCGGACGATACGCCCCGAACGCATCGCTCAGAAAAAGTTCATGCATCACACCCGCATTTCCGGTGCCGTTCAAATCCGCAAGGCTTCCATCCGCATTCAGCGCGAAAATATTGATTTCGGAGGTCCAACGGGATGTGAGCACAACCGAAAACTCCCCGTAATGCTCCAAGAACGCGAGAAACACCCCATCCGGACGGTATGCGGTATCATGTTGCCGAAACCGACTGTAAAACCATTTCGAGGTCGGATTCGGTCGGAAAAATGACGGCGTTATGGTTGCTGACGCCGTCGTTCCGTTCCAATTATACAGTCGAATGCCCAAAATAGGTCCGTCTGCGGCAGAGATATCACCTTGAGATGTGCGTTCCAACCAGGTCACCGCCATCCGCCCTTCCGGACCCATCGCCGCTTTCGGTTCGAAGACACCGTTCGTATTGGCCGATCCCGAATTCACCTTCACATCCCCCATCACCACCATATGTTGGGCTTGGGCGACCGAAACGCACGACAAAAGCAGAATCAACGCGATGAACCGCATACGCTCTCCTATTTCATAAGCAGCATTTTCCGAGTGAGGGAATATCCATCGGATGTGAGCCGGTACATGTACATTCCCGATGAGAGTCCGGCGGCATCGAAGGTGACGGAATGCTCACCCGGCGCCATCATGCCATTCGCGAGAACGGCTACTTCGCGTCCCAACATGTCATACACAGCTAGATGCAGGATGCTGGATGCGGGAAGCGAGAAGCGTATGTTTGTTGAAGGATTAAAGGGATTGGGATAGTTCTGATGTAATGCAAATCCTTCACTTCGCTCAAGATGATCCTCAATGGATGACAATGTCAATGCACGACTCACAGCCGCATGGGCATTCACCTTTCCGTTTCCATACGACACATTCGGTGCGACACCCACTTGTTCATCGCGGCGAGCCGTTTCAGTCAAAATGGCTACGGCTTTGTCGTAATCCAGGTTTGGATCCACTTGAAGCATCAAGGCGATCACCCCAGCCACATGCGGAGACGCCATACTGGTGCCTTGCGTCACCATTTGGGTACCTCCTTGAACAACATCCCCTTTGTACACTCCACCCAGTTCATATGATTCTTCTTCAGTAGCACGCACATTCAGATGGGACGACAGCGAGGATGCGATTTTTTCTCCGGGTGCGGCAATGATCGGAGCCTGTCGACCATCGCGTGTGGGGCCCCGACTGCTGAATTCTGAAATCGTGCCAACCGTTGGGATGATGGTGCCTTCTCCGGATGGATGTTGCCAAACCACATTGCGGTTCACCCCATCGATATCCGTCCAACTCGTGCGCGTCACATACGAACCGACCGAAATCACCTTGCGGGATGTGGCCGGCGTGCCGACTGAAAAATCACGATCGCCTGAAACCTCAACCACACCATCAAATCCCACTTCGAACGGATAAAATCCGCCACCATGCAACCACATATCCACGCGTCCGCTAGCTGTCGCCGACGATTTGTATAGGACCGACCAATACAGCTCATTCAGGTCGACATTGGTGTCGTTGTTCGTCAAGACCAGATACGCTTGGCCATCCCCATTTTCCGCATCAATCGTATTAGAGGATTCCACCGCAAAGTAGCCAACAGTCACTCCATTTGATTTGATCGCGACCGGATTCAGATCGCCATTTTGAGTGATACCGATGTTACTACCCACGGGGATGTAGTTTGTCTGTCCTAGGTATACCAATTGTCCGTTGCTTAGACCATAATACGCGAATGCGACCTCCGCCATCGAACCCGCTTCGTACCACATCTCGATCACATTGTAATCGCTACTCGTCGGATCCATCAACGATTCATACAACGTGTTGGGACTAAGATTCACGCCGGCATGGATGTAATCTGAGCCTTCATTTCCGGCGGCCGCGACGATGATTTTACCGGGGCCTGTGAGATTGGATAAAAATTGATCTTGAGCGGACGTACCATCCAAGGGACCCGAGTTCCCGCCCAAGCTCAGATTCACCACAGCGGGACGTCCCATTGCGGCTGCTTTTTCAAAAATGAACGCCGTGCCATTGGCAATATCCGCATCTGAAAATCCTCCATTGCTATCCTGATCACGAATCCCCTTCACAAAAATGATGTCCGACTCGGGTGCCACGCCATTCAATCCCGCAACGGTACCTGTCACGTGCGTGCCGTGTCCTCCAGATCCATTTCCATCGCGTTGTGCCACGGCACCCGGATTTGCATCAATCTGGGCTTTCGTGTAAATCACATCTGTTTCATCGGCGCGCATATCCATCAGAAACTGGATGCGTGTACCATTGGAATTGCTGAAATCAGCATGCGTGAAATCGATGCCGCTATCCAGCACGCCCACGACCACACCACGACCCTTGATGGCCTGTGGCAGACTTTCTCCGGCATGTACCCGGCTCACTCCCGTATCCAACATTCCGCTCGCATTCCTGCGATACGTCATTCGACTCGCCTCCACATACCGAACCCGCGAATCGGAAGCCAGCGTGCGAATCATACTCCTCGGTATCCGACCTACCGAAATATCTCCGGCTCGAGACCGCTCCACATAACCGATGTCCGATAAATCCACATTCCCATCCAGTTTAACGAACACATCGATCCAATCCCGATTCGTGGTGGATTTGTTGCGATTCTGCTGATCTGTGGTCATCCAATAGCCACTTGCATCAAACTTCGCCATCCACTCTTCCGGAGCCATCGGCACAGCCGACGATTCCAACGAGATTGGTTGATGCTTCATATCGCCATACCCTTGGACCACACCTTGGATGCGGCGGGATTGGGCGTTCGTCGACATGGCGACGCTACACAAAAGAAGAAAAAGAGTAAGGTGTTTCATGGGCGTGAGTTTAACCGTTAAATCATGTAAAACAAAGTAGCTTTCGAAATTTAATTCGGGGCTGAGAGGTTATACTTGTTTAAACAAATAAATTTCCAAATCCGATTATGAAAATCCTCGCTCTAGTACTCACTTTGTTTGTCACCACATCCCTCGCCAGCGCTCAAGAAGCCACGCTTTGGGCGGTAGACAAAGCCCACAGCACCATCAACTTTCAGATCCGCCACTTCTTCACACCGGTTTCGGGCACTTTCACCGATTTTGATGGCGTGTTGCGTTTCGATCCGGCCAATCTGGCTGGCAGTTCGTTGGATTTCTCCATCAACGTGCCTTCGGTCGATACCAAGAATGAGCGCCGTGATGCTCACTTGCGTACCGCCGATTTTTTTGAAGTGGAGAAATACCCATCGATCCGCTTCACCAGTACCTCCATCGAATCCACTGGCGAAAACACGTTTGTCGCTGTAGGTAAGCTTACCATCAAAGAAACCACGACCGACATTCGTCTTCCCTTCACGTTGCTCGGCACCATGCCGCATCCTCGTGGCGGCACGGTAGCCGGCTTTAAAGCCAATTACGAATTGCTCCGCAACGACTACGGCGTGGGCACGGGCAGCTATGTGGAAACCGGTACGATTGGCAACGAAGTGAGCATCGAAATCCTGCTTGAAGTGATCAATCGCTAATCCGACCTCGTTCGATTTTTTTGTACCTTGAGAGGATAGTAACCCTATCCTCTTTTTTTATGCCTTCCACCCGTTACCTGATTCTGTTTTTCATCATTCTGATCGCCGCATTGTTCCGAATCATCGGAACCGGTCTGCCGAATGTCTCGCCCGTCGCAGCCATCGCCCTTTTAGGCGGTGCCTATTTCCCGAAGAAACTCTGGGCATTTGTCGCCACATTCGCTGTGATGCTGATCAGTGATGCCATCATCGGGTTCCACGACACCATGTGGGCCGTCTATGCCAGTTTCGCACTGATTATCGGAATTGGTTTCTTGGTGAGCCGCAATCGCACCCCATTGAATGTGACCGCCGGTTCCATCGCCGGATCCATGCTCTTTTTTGTCATCACCAACTTCGCCGTCTGGTACGGAAGCGGGTATTACAGTCAGGATATGGGCGGACTTTTGACCTCCTATACCTTGGCCATCCCTTTCTTCCATTACACCTTGCTCGGTGACCTGTTCTTCACGGCTGTCCTGTTCGGAACCGTGGAATGGCTAACATCCCGCTTCCCCAAATTAGCTGAAGCCCGCGCGTGAAACGCGCCCTGATTGTAGGGGCCACGTCCGGTATCGGCCGTGAACTGGCCCTGCAACTCAGCGGGATGGGTATCGAACTCGGGCTCACAGGTCGACGCGTGGACCTGCTCGAATCCTTGCAAAAAGAGCTTCCTTCTCGAAGTGTGATCGCTCGGATGGATGTGGCTGATGCAGATGCCGCCCGCACCGAAATGGCTTCCATCCTCCAAGACCTCGGCGACACCGATTGCATCATCCTCAACGCCGGCATTTCCGGAAATGGATCGCCGCATGATTGGGACCGTGTGCGGGATGTGATCGACATCAATGCCCGTGGCTTCGCTGGTCTTGCCTTAGCCTCTGTGGCGTATTTCAAGGAGCGTGGCACCGGACATCTGGTCGGCATCAGTTCCGTCGCTTCGCAAGTTCCCAGTGGTCGAAGCGCCGTCTATGCCGCTTCCAAATCGTTCATCTCCTTTTTCATGCAAGGTCTTCGGGCCAATGCTATCGCCGAAGGATGGACGTTGCATGTGACCGACATCCGTCCTGGGTTCATCCACACGCCGATGACCGAAAAACTTACGTTCATGTTTTGGACGGTCGATGTGACCTATGCCACGCGCCAGATGGTCCGCGCCATTCTTAAAAAGTCGCAGCGCGTGTACGTGCCCAAACGCTGGTGGATCATCCATTGGCTCGCCCAACTCCTTCCCTACCGATTCTTCAACCGAGCCAACTAAGCCATGAGACCCTTCTTCCTTCCTCTCTTTCTTATTTCCCTCTTCACCCATTATCCCCTTACCCCACTCGTCGCACAAAGCGATCTAGAGCTTGAGCTCCGCGAATTGGTGACCGGCTTCAAGGGCGATGTCGGCATTTACGTGGAACATCTGCAAACTGGAGAAACGATTTCTATCAATGCCGATTCCCTTTTCCCTAGTGCATCGATGGTGAAGGTGCCCATTCTGGCCGGCATCTTCAAAAAACTGGAGGCGGGCGAACTCACTTACGACGGGGCGCAGGTCTACGACAGCACGCGCTACTACCCTGGTTCGGATGTGACCGGAAACCTGCGTTCGGGTGCGGAAATCAGTCTCCATAAGCTCATTTTTTTGATGCTCTCGTTCAGCGACAACACCGCCAGCCTCTGGTTGCAAGAATTAGCCGGAACCGGAACCAATATCAACGCCTTGATGGATGAACTCGGTCTGCCCAATACCAAAGTAAATTCACGCACACCGGAAAGACAGGAATTTCAACAACAGTACGGATGGGGGATGACCAGCCCTCGACAAATGGCCACCTTGCTTAAGAAAATCCGGGCTGGCGAGGTGGTGAGTGAAGCCGCCAGCGAGGAAATGTACCGCCTCCTCACCAAAACCTTATGGGACAAGGAAGCCATCTCCCAACTCCCTCCTTATGTGAATGTGGCCTCGAAACAAGGAGCGGTGAACCGTTCCAGATCGGAAGTGCTGTTGGTGAATGGTCCGGATGGAGATTATGTGCTGTGTTTCATCACGAAGAACCAGGAAGACATGTCGTGGAACTCGGATAATGAAGGATGGGTGCTGTTGCGCGCCGTCTCGAAGGCGGTATGGACCCATTACGCACCGAGTGATGATTGGAAACCGAAAGAAGGCGCTTTGCGTTACCAATAACGGGCAAAACGCCCTATTTTGACCGCGATGTAGACATCGCGCAATGATCAAAGAACTCCTCCTTCCCGAAATCCAGGAATTGATTTCAGCCCACAAGTGGGCCGAGCTAAGGGACATCATGGAAGAATGGCCGGTTGCGGAAATCGCCGACCTCATGATGGATCAGGAGCAGACCGAGCGCGTCGTGTTCTTCCGCATCCTGCCTCGACATCTTTCCTCGGATGTGTTCGCTTATTTGGATACCGAGTATCAGAATGAGCTTATCGACGACCTGAATGCCGAGGAAACGCGTCACCTGTTGGCCAACCTCGCGCCGGATGACCGGACCATGTTGCTGGGCGAATTGCCCGGTCAGGTGACCCAGCGCCTGCTGAATCTTCTGTCGCCTCAAGATCTCAAAGAAGTACGTCAACTTCTCGGCTATCCAGAGGACAGTGTCGGACGATTGATGACCCCCGATTACGTGGCGGTGCGCCCCAATTGGACCATCGCCCAAGCGATCGACCACATCCGTCAGATGGGTAAAACGTCGGAAACGATCAACGTAATCTATGTGACGGATACCAGCTGGATATTGATCGACGCTCTTGATTTGTCGGCGCTCATCCTAGCCAAACCCGATGAGCTGATATCCGACATCATGGATGAACAATTCGTGTCGATCACCGCGTCGGAAGACCGTGAAGTGGCCGTCGACATGCTCAAAAAGTATGATAAAATCGTACTTCCGGTGGTCGACAGCTCCGGAATCCTGCTCGGAATCGTCACTGTCGATGACTTGTTGGATGTGGCCGAAGAAGAAGCCACCGAAGATTTTCAGAAAATGGGGGGCGTGTCGGCACTCGACACGTCGTATCTGAACGCCGACATCTGGACCCTCTTCAAGAAACGCAGCGGATGGCTGGCGGTCTTGTTTTTCGGCCAGATGTTCACCGCCTCGGCCATGGAGCGCTTCGAAACGGAACTCAGCACCTTGCTCGCCCTGGCCATCTTCATTCCATTGATCATCTCCTCCGGGGGTAACAGCGGGTCGCAGGCCACATCCCTCATCATCCGGGCGATGGCCGTAGGCGATATCGAGCTGAAAGATTGGTGGAAGGTGATGCGTCGAGAAGCTATCGTAGGTCTCATTTTAGGAGTGTTTTTGTCTGTGATCGGATTGCTGCGGGTCTTGTCTTGGGAGTATTTCGGATTCTATGATTACGACGGATCAGGCATGCTCATCGCCCTAACCGTTGCCGTGGCCTTGGTGGGTGTGGTATCATGGGGTTCGTTGGTCGGATCGATGCTGCCCTTCCTGTTGCGTCGCCTCAATTTGGATCCCGCAACCAGCTCCGCTCCTTTTGTGGCGACCTTAGTTGATGTGACGGGATTATTGATATACTTTTCCGCCGCCCAATGGATGATCAGCCTATTCCGATAATCCCCCACCCATGCCGATTCAGCAAGTTCTGCTCATAGACGACGACCCGAACGACCGAGAACTCATTCTGCGTGAGTTGAATAAAGAATTGCCCGGCGCCGAAATCCTTCAGATCGGATCATCCGAAGATTTCGAAAGAGTATTGCAGGATGCCGACTTCGAATTGGTGATCACCGATTACCAATTGAATTGGACCAACGGCATTCACATCCTCAAACGCCTGAAGAAAGAAAAGCCGATGGTGCCCGTGATCATGTTCACCGCATCGGCCGGCGAAGAGATCGCCGTGGATGCCATGAAAAGCGGTTTGGATGATTACATCATCAAGTCCACTGGTCAGTTGATGCGTCTTCGCGGGTCCATCCGCGCCGCCGCCGATCACATCGCCCATCAGCAAGCCCTCATCGAGGCGGAAATCCGGTACCGCGACCTGTTCCAAGGCATCCCGATCGGGCTGTATCAGACCTCACCCGACGGACGGTTTTTGGAGATCAATCGGGCGATGGTCGACATGCTTGGGTATCCGAATTCCGACATCCTGTTCAAAACCCCAACCCGTGAGTTGTATGCATCGGATGGAGATTACAACGCATGGTCAACGAGGATGAAGAAAAACGGGTATGTGAAAGAGCTCATCGTTAAGATGAAACGGTTTGATGGAGACCCCATTTGGGTGGAAATCAACGGTAAACAAGTGTTCAAAGACGGTGTGATCCACTATAATGAAGGATCGTTGCAAGATGTGACCGACCGCATCCTATACCAGATGGAAATGAAAGCGAATGTGGCCTTGGAAGTGGCCCGTGCGCTCGACAAAGAGAGGCAATTGGGCGATCTGCGCTCGCAATTCATCACCATGACATCGCATGAGTTCCGGACGCCGTTATCGAGCATCCTCACATCCTCCGAACTGTTGGAGCATTACGGCCAGAAATGGTCGCATGAGAAAATCATCATCCATCTCAAACGCATACAGGATGCCGTCAAACACATCATCAACATGATGGACGACATTCTGTATATCGGAAAATCGGATGCCGGAAAAATCCCATTGCATAAAGAACCGATGGATTTGGATGAGTTCATGACCACGATCATCGCCGAACACAGGCATAGTTCGCGGAATTCACATCCCATCGATTACATTTCCCGCGGCGACTGCACACTTGTGATGGGGGACAAAAAGCTGATCCGACAAATCATGACCAATCTCATCTCCAATGCGTTGAAATATTCGACTGAGGGCAGCCACATTGGGGTGCGAACGGGGTGCAATGGATCGTTGGCCACCATCGACGTTGAAGACGAAGGAATCGGAATCCCGACTGAACAATTCGATCAGATCTTCGAACCGTTTTTCCGAGCCAAAAATGTTGGCGATATTATCGGCACCGGACTCGGGCTACCCATCGTCAAACGATCCGTCGAAGCCCATGGCGGATCCATCACCGTATCGGCTCGAAAACCTACAGGCACCAAATTCAGCATCACTCTCGCGATTTCATGAAAGTCTACATTTTGCTCGTCGAAGACGACGCCATGGTGCGTCAGAACTTGATCGACCTCCTTGAGGCCGAATCATTCGACGTGAAAGCGACCCATAACGGTGCAGAGGCGTTGAACATATTGGAACATTTCATCCCCGATATCATCATCTGTGACGTGATGATGCCTGTTATGGACGGGCATGCCCTTCTGAAAAACGTTCGGGATATCAAAAATCTGGCCGACATTCCTTTCATTTTTCTCACAGCCAAGGCCGATCCGTCGGAACAACGAAAAGGGATGGTGTTGGGTGCGGATGATTACCTCACCAAGCCGTTCACTCGCGACCAATTGCTGTCTGCCATCGACATCCGCTTGCAAAAGCGCGAGTTGATGCGTCAAAAGTATAACGAACAGCTTGATACGCTTCGGAACAGTATTTCGGGCACGTTGCCACATGAATTGAGAACGCCCTTGACCGGCATCATCGGTTTCGCGGAATACCTGCTAGACAATTTGGATACGACATCACCCGAAGAAACAAAGGAATTTCTCACATTCATCCTCAACTCCGGTAAGCGGTTGCATCGCCTCATCGAAAATTATGTGACTTATAGCGACCTTCAGATGAAGCGCATGTCGATGAACACCAGTGGATATCGCACATCCGTCAGCATGTCGGTTTTGGAAGTGATCACTCAGATCGCCCAAAACAAATCCTATGAATTCGAACGAAGCGACGATCTGGTGATCGATGTAGAAGACACCGAACTGCTGGTTCAGGAAAAAGATGCCGAAAAGATCTTCACCGAAATCATCGATAACGCGTTCCGATTCTCCAAAATGGGTAATAAGGTGAAGATCGTGGGACGTAAAGAAGAAACCTTGTTCCTCATCCGCATGATCGACAGTGGAATCGGCATGACACCCGATCAGGTCGACTCTATCGGCGCATATGTCCAGTTCGACCGGCACAAGCATGAACAGCAAGGCTCGGGATTGGGCATCACCATCGCGAAAGGATTGACCGAACTGCTCGGGGGCAGGTTTTCAATTCATAGCACGGTCGGAGTGGGCACTACTGTTGAATGCCGCCTGCCGCACAACGGGTAACGACAGGTTTACCGGCACGTCGAACAAGGCACGAAGCAGGATGCGGACATACATCGACACTCCCTGATTCATCACGAACAAGATGTCGAGCTCGGCTTGGCGCAATTGATCGGAGTAGTCGCGATTCGCAGATCCATACCCGTTGACCGATGCCAGCGTGATGATGCCCGGGTTGGTCGCATACACCTTATAAAACCAATCCACTCGATTGTTCAGCTGAGTAGCGGTAGCCTCCTCGCGCAAGGTCACGCCCACCAAGCTCATTCTCCCCATCAACACATAAAAAAACAATGGCGCATACTCGATTCGAGTCAGATGCAAGAATTTTCCGATGCGGGTTTGCTTACCATTCGACATCGTCCGAAATGTTTTGATGTTGAAGGAGAATCCTCGGAAACCCACGACGGACTGAGTTGTGAAAACCGACTCTTTGGAGGTCAGCTTCATTGCCGCCATCACAAACGGATAGAACGGAAGGGTCAACAAAATGGCGATGACCGAAAGCACAGAATCCAACACGCGTTGGGAGATCGACGGCTTACGGATTAGTTCATTGAAAAAGAAGGATGCGGCTGGACTGGGGTCGTTCGTGAAGTCGATGGTGGAACGAGATTCGGTCAATATCGACTCGCAGACGGTCATAGGTGATTCTTTATATAAAAAGCTCATTTTATCGGGGTCTGGTCCATAAATTAAGCCTGTTAACCAACCCTATACATCCAAGTTCCCAATTCCGCCTATATTTATGCTGATTGCTTCCATTTTCATTGTTGTAGGATTGTTATTACTGACCTTCGGAGCCGATCGACTCGTGATGGGAAGCAGTGCGGTCGCCCTCAAATTCGGTGTCTCTCCCTTATTGATTGGGATCACAATTGTCGCTTTCGGCACGTCCGCACCCGAACTCATCGTCAGCATCAATGCCGCATTGTCTGGGAATGGTGGGATATCTGTCGGAAATGTGGTGGGATCGAACATCGCAAACGTCGGACTGATCTTAGGAATCGCCTCACTCATCACACCGATGACCGTGCACGTGAGTCTCATCCGACGCGACATCCCTATCATGATCGGCATCAGCTTGGTTTCCGCCTATTTCATTTTTGGAAATGAGGTGTCTCGAGGTGAAGGTTTATTTCTCGTCGCCGGACTCATCGCCTTTCTTGCCCTCAGCGTGTACTGGGCCAAGCGTGAGAAGCCTTCCGAAGCCATGATTCATGAATTGGAAGAACCGCTGAAGAATGCTCATATCCCGATGTGGAAAGCTTGGGGATTTGTGGTGATCGGCCTGCTCATGCTTGCGGGTGGATCGGAATTGCTGGTGCGAGGCGCCGTGCATATCGCGGAAGTATTCGGAATGTCGCAGACAATGATCGGATTGACGATCGTCGCCATCGGAACCTCGCTACCCGAATTGGCCACATCCATCACCGCCGCTTTGAAAGGCGAAAGCGATATCGCGGTTGGAAATGTGATCGGATCCAACATCTTCAATGCCTTGGGCATCTTAGGAATCGCCGCGGTGATGCGTCCGCTTCCTACCGCCACATTTTCGTTGATCGACCTCGGTGTGATGCTCGGATTCACGATCCTCATGCTTCCCATGGCCCGGAACGACATGCGGATCCTGCGCTGGGAAGGCGCGCTTCTGCTCTCCTGTTACGTCGCCTATATGGCCTGGCTTATTTCAGGAGTGTAATTTGATCACTCGGTGATCCACCATTGGGTCGCTGTTTGCGGGGAAAGAGAGGTCACCGATTGGCGTTTCGTAAAAAGTGTCGCATAGGATTGCATCGCAGCGATTGAACCTTTAATCTCCACGCAACCCAATTGGTCATTATGAAAATCGTACTTCTTGCACTCGTTCTACTCGGAGCGCCTGTTCTGCTGTTCTCGCAGGATGAGCCGGTCTTGGCTACCGACCTACTGCGTATCGCCCAGCCAGGCTCGGTTCAGTTCTCACCAGATGGAAGCAAATACCTGTTCACGGTGCGTACCATTGAAGACAATAGCTATGTCACGCAGATCTGGGTAGCCGAATCGATCGGCAGTACGCCGCGTCAACTCACGTTCGCAAAAGAAGGGGCTTCGCAACCGTTCTGGCATCCCAACAATCAGGATATCGGATTTGTGAGATCGGATGGAAGCCGGCCTCAAGCGTTTCGGATTTCGTTAAACGGTGGCGAAGCGCAACCCATCACAAAACATCCGAAAGGCGTGTCGAGTCCGCGCTTCTCCCCCGATGGTCGTTCCATCTTGTTTTCGAGCAGCCTTCGGTTTGATGAGATTCTGAGCGATTCGCTGCATCAGAAAGGACCATCTTGGGATGTGGAAACCGCAGGGCGCCGTGTGGGCGACATCCCTGCCGAGACCAAACCGAATCCGGATGGCAGCCTAGCCGAAATCCGTGCGTATTTGAACGAAAACACCTCTGAAAACAACCCGAGAGTGGTGAGTCGTCTTAATTTTCAGGGTGAGACGGATTTGAATCCGCATCTGAGCTTCAGTCACATCTACATTCAAGAAGCGACGATCGACGCTGAACCGAGAGCATTGACATCCGGCTTCTTTTCATTCGGAGGGGCGTCGTTTTCCCATGACGGTGCTTATGTGCTGTTTTCCGCAGCGTTAGACAGCTCCACCCATCCCGATCGAGTGAATCTCTCCAGCATTTATGGAATTCCCGTCGCAGGCGGACAAGTGCAGCATGTGGCATCGGTTCCTGGTTTCAGCTTGGGTGGACCCCAAACGTCACCCGACGGGCGCTTCATTCTGACGGGCGCTTTCGACCGCAATGACCTCGGATATGGACAAACACGGTTGTACCTGCACGATCAGAATACCGGCGCGGTGACAGATCTCACAGAGGGGTTCGATCGCAGCGCGGGCAACGCGACGTGGAGCCGCGATAGTCGATATGTCTATTTCACAGCCAGTTCAAATGGCGGTGCGCCTCTTCATCGGATCGACATCCGCTCCAAACGCATCACTCGTCTCACATCCTTCGAGCATGGCATTTCAAGTTATTCGGTATCGCCAAACACCATCGTGATGGTTCGTACCGAAGTGGCGAATCCCTACGAAGTGTATTCATCCCGTCTCGACGGCACACAACCCACCCGCCTCACAGATCTGAATCATCATTGGGTATCGAAGAAAAAGCTCAGCTACCCGCAAGGCGGAACCTTGTTGCAAGACGGATTCGAAGTGCAGTATTGGATCATGGAACCGACGTTTCGTGCCGAGGGCAAAACCTATCCGCTGTTATTGAACATCCATGGCGGACCTTCCGCGATGTGGGGTCCCGGCGAAGCGTCCATGTGGCACGAATTCCAGTACTTCGCGTCGAGAGGATATGGCGTGGTGTATTCCAATCCACGGGGATCCGGCGGATATGGAGGTGATTTTCAAGCCGGGAATTATCAGGATTGGGGGGTTGGTCCAGCGAAGGATGTTCTTGCGGCCGCCGACATCGCCGCAACCATGCCATGGGCCGACAAAGACCGCCAAGTGATTACCGGTGGAAGCTATGCCGGTTACCTGACCGCTTGGATCATCGCTCACGATCATCGTTTCAAAGCGGCGATGGCCCAACGCGGCGTGTATGAACTCACCACATTCTTGGGCGAAGGCAACGCCTGGCGCTTGGTACCGAATCACTTCGGTGGCTATCCTTGGGAGCCGGAAATCGATGCCGTTCTCAAGCGCAACTCGCCTCAGACCTTCGTGAATCAGATTCAGACACCACTTCTGATCAAGCATGGCGACACGGATTTGCGCACGGGCGTCATCCAAAGCGAATTGCTGTATAAATCCCTCAAGATCCAGGGAAAGCCTGTCGAGTATGTACGCTACCCGCGCGCCTCACACGAAATGTCGCGCACCGGAGAACCGAAGCAACGGATCGACCGCATGCTGCGCATGGCTGAATTTTTCGAACGATACATCCAACACTGAACCCAATGAAACCTATTATGATTAAACAGGTCCTGCTTGGAGCGATGCTCTTGGCCACCACATCCCTCACGGCGCAAGACACGCCGGTTGCCATCCGTGGCGCCACCATCATCCCCATCAGCGGTCCGGAAATCCAGAACGGCGTCCTTGTGGTGCATCGTGGTAAGATCACGGCAGTGGGCGGAGCTGGAACCTCCATCCCGCGCAATGCGACCATCGTGGATGGTACTGGAAAAGTGGTTATGCCGGGGCTGGTCGACACCCATTCGCATATCGGTGGCGGTGATGGAGGGGATGGATCCGCTGCCATGCATCCGGATGTGCGCATCGTCGATGCGATCGACCCACGCAGCGATACCTTCAGAAAAGCGCGCACAGGCGGCGTGACTACCGTGAACGTGATGCCCGGTTCCGGACATCTCATGAGTGGACAAACCGTCTACCTCAAACTTCGCGATGCCAATCGCACCGTCGACATGTTGCCTGACAAAACCATGGATGGTATCTATGGCGGCCTCAAAATGGCCAATGGAACCAACTCCTTGCGTAGTTCAGGTCCGTTCCCGGGCACACGTGGACGCCAGACCGCGATGATGCGTGCCTTGTTCATCCGCGCTCAAGAATATCAGGCGAAAGAAGAGAAGACACGTGACCTTCAGCTCGAAACGATGGTCGAAGTCTTGGAAGGAAAACGCATCGTCCACTTCCATACGCATACCCATTACGACATTTTGAATGTCATCCGCCTCAAAGAGGAATTCGGATTCCGTGTCGTGCTGCATCACGTAAGCGACGCGGCATTGGTCGCCGAAGAAATCGCTGCGGCAGGCGTGCCGAGCTCCATCATTTCGATCGACGCGCCCGGCGGCAAACTGGAAGCCGTGAATCTGAGTTTCCAGGCCGGTGTCGCATTGGAACGCGCCGGTGCGGATGTGAGCTATCACACGGATGACGGCATCACCGATTCCCGCCTGTTTCTGCGCTCCGCAGCCTTCGGCGTGCGTGCCGGCATGAGCCGCGCGAAAGCCCTCGAAGCCATGACCTTGGCCGGCGCCCGCATGCTCGACATGCAAGATCGCGTCGGTTCGTTGGAGGTGGGCAAAGATGCGGATTTCCTGATTCTGAGCGGAGATCCCCTCAGCGTGTACACTCTCGTTGAGCAGACCTGGGTTGAGGGATTGAAGGTGTACGACCGCGCCGATCCCACACAAAAACCGTATTTCACAGGTGGTTATGAGGTGTTTCGCGGCGATACCCATACGCATGGCGACCACTGAACAAGAAATTTTAAATGTTGAATTTTAAATGTTGAAACCCATGAAACTTCTTATCTCATTATTTATCCTGCTCCTCGCATCCGCTTTACCAATGCATGCGCAGACGTATGCGATCAAAGGGGAACGAGTCTATACCGTGTCCGGACGCATGATTCAAAACGGCGTCGTTCTGATCAAAGACGGCAAGATCGAACGCGTCGGAACCGCCGCACAAGTCCGCATCCCGGACGGTTACGACATCACCGAAGCGAAGGTGGTTACACCAGGCTTCATCGATGCGCACAGTGTAGTCGGATTGTCCGGATATCTGAATATTCCTGCCGATCAGGACCAATTGGAGCGCTCATCCCCTTTCCAACCCGAATTGCGGGCCATCGACGCATACAATGCCCGCGAACGACTCGTGGAATATGTGCGTGAATTGGGTATCACTACCCTGCACACGGGTCATGGACCGGGCGCATTGGCCAGCGGACAAACCATGATCGTGAAAACCACCGGCCTTACCATCCAAGACGCCTTGGTAGATTCGGTGACGATGGTGGCGTTCACGCTGGGTAGCTCGGTGAGTGGCAACTACACCTCGCCGGGCACGCGTTCGAAGCAAGTGGCCATGCTTCGCGCCGAGTTCATAAAAGCTCAAGAATACATGGCGAAGGAAAATCCGACGCGGGATCTGAAGATGGAGATCATGGCACGTGTGCTTCGCAAAGAGGTAAAAGCGATGTTCACGGTGCATGAGCTGCCCGAAATCCAAAGCGCGCTTCGCTTGCACAACGAATTCGGATTCGACCTGGTGCTGGATGGTGCCGCTGAAGCCTATCTCATGCTCGACGACATCAAAGCGGCTGGCGTGCCAGTCTTGGTGCATCCGCCGATGATGCGCACATCCGGACAAGGCAAAAACGCCACCTTCACCTTGGCTGCGGTTTTGCATGAGAACAAGATTCCGTTTGCCTTCCAAGCCGGCTTTGAAGGATATGTGCCGAAAACGCGGATCGTCCATTTCGAAGCGGCAATCGCCATCCAAAACGGCTTGCCGTTCGACGCGGCGTTGAATGCGCTCACGCTCGGCTCGGCGCGCATCCTCGGAATCGACTCCCGTGTGGGCTCGCTCGAAGCCGGCAAAGACGCCGACATCGCGCTGTTCGATGGAGATCCATTCGAATACACATCCCACACCACCGCCGTGATGATCAACGGCCAATGGGTATCGACCGAAATCCGTTAAGGCTGCTGAATCTTATATTTTCCGTCGATGGCGAATGGCACGCGGATCACATCTGTGAACTGGAGCAGGTCGACACTCAAGTCGCCCTGCCCAGCCAGATTGTAGGTGAACTCCTCACCCCTGGTCAAGATGCGATAGACGGTTGTGCCCCAACGTTGCATGTTCACTTCGATCGGAATGCTGACCACGATATCGGATTTCGGCATGATTTCGATGGAACGGGCCAGGCGTGAATTCACCCACTCCTCATTGTTCACTTTCAGCAAATACGCGGCGTTCGCCAACGATATCGCGAAGTAGTTTGGGTTCGACACACGCACCTTCAACGTGACCTCCGAACCCGCCAACGAGAATTTGGTGAGTTCGAAATTATCCACGGCGAACGTCGGCACTTTGGGAACCGGGATATATCCTTTGGTGACCACCGGAACCGAACGCATACCCAATACCGGCACATCCAGATCCGCGTTGAGGTTCACTTCATAGGGCACACTGTCGTTCGTGAGTAAATCACCGAACGCATCGAAGAGTTCTTTGAATCCAAACCGAACCGGCACCTGCACGATGCTGGTTGATTTTCCATTCACCGTCAGAGGAGATTCGCTGAGACCCGACACAAACTCGCGTCCACCGATACTCATATTCCAGTTATAGCCCTTCGCTTCCAAATCCAACTCATTCGGGTTGATGACCGCAAAATCAAACAACAGACTCACACTGTTGAAATCCAATGATTGCAGTTTCACGGATTGATATCGGATATCGGGTTCTTTGAGGGTCATTTTCTGAAGCGCGGCACAGGATGAGATCAGGACGATCAGGCCGACGAGGGAAAGGAATCTGGACATAGTTAGCTCTTGATTAAAGTATGTCTTCAAGATACCGATTAACCCAGAAACAATGTCCGCTCTTCTGGAGTGGGAAGCCGGCAGGTTTCGCGTTTGCCGAACCAACGATACCGGTGCTTGGCAACAAGGTCATACACCGCATTCCGGATGAAGGGCGGAATGATGAGGAAGACCCCCATCAGCGACCACAATCCTCCCAGCTTCACAGCCACTCGCAATGCTCCGGATGATTTCGTGTGAAGCGTATCCCCATCCAGGTATAGGAATGAACCGAATTCGGTTGTGGGTAGGTTGTGTTTTCGAAGCATGTCCTGACCCGCTTCCGATTGCAACGACGCATACCGGAAATGGCGGTTCGTGTCGCGGTCGATCAGAAAATCGACCGTCGAATTGCACAGATTGCACACTCCATCGAAAAAAATGATTCGTTCGTTCATCTGTTCAATATATCCAGCGAAATGACACCCACCGCCATCAACAAGGCCGTGGTTTTTTAACTACTTTATCCCTGTACGAACTATTTACCTAGAACATCATGAAATTCTCCGTAACCCAAGTACTTGGAATCGTGGTCGTGTTCGCCGGAACCGTGTTCGCGACCTTCGCATACATGAATCATGTGGAATCATCGGCGCACGAAGCGAAGGTGAGACAAAGTTATGTCGATGCCCTGATCCGCGATTTTTCTCGAGAGGCGGATTTCCTCGAAACGCAGATCGAAGCCGCCAAAGCCGATAGTATCCGGATGGATGCACTCATGGCTCAAACCCATGCAAACGATGCGACGCCCGAACGCATTTTAGCATTGCTTCAATCGGAAATGGGTACGGTTGTGGACGGACGCAATCCGCTCGGATTCGGTATCATCGGAGCCTTTTACAGAACCGGTGAGGCTGAGGAACTGCCAAAACACATCCGGAGAGGACTCGCATCCATCATCGACATGCACAACGAAATCCGATATATGACTGATTATTTCGAGTGGATCCAAGCTCAGAATGTGGCATGGAAGGGAGATGATTCGGCCTCGGAAATCGAGAACGCCACAACACGAGTATTCGGATTGCTGCATCTGAAGCGCCATTCGATGATGACATTGACCGATCAACGCCGCCAATTGCTCACCAAAACGAACGAGATGCTGGCTATTCTGAACGACACCAAATCCTGATCCATCACTTCGATCGATTCACCAACCAAATTCCAGCCACGGTCACGAGGCTGAAGACCAAAGTGTTCAGCGTGAGCTTCTCGCCCAAGATGGCTGCACCCATCAGAATGGCCACAATCGGATTCACATAGGCATAGATCGAGGCCTTCGCCGGTGGCAGATGCGTGAGCATGTACACATACGCCGTGAAGGTGACGATCGATCCGATGCCCACGAGGTAGGTTAGCGCTCCATAAAATGGGAGTCCGAGCGGTTTGAAAATCACGTTCTCGCTCACAAACATCGACATGATCAGCATCGACGCACCCGCCGCGATCAATTGCACCCCGCTTCCAAAAATGATATGCGTGCTGAGTTTCTTGCGGATCGTGAGCACCGATCCAAGGCACCAGGTCATGGTGGATGTGAGTCCGAACAAGATCCCCCATCGGAAATCCGGATTCAACAACTCTGCGAGATAATCACGGAATATGCCTGCGATGCCCAGCAAGCCGACCAAAATTCCCACCACCAATTCCCATCTCATTTTGGTGGGAACGCCGAACATCGCGCCAAAAATGACCATCCAGATCGGCGTCGTGGCGGCCAACATGGCTCCGATACCGCTCGGAATGTGTTGCAACGACCAGTTCATGAATCCGTTGCTGATGCCCACCATCAAAATTCCGGTCCAGATCAACCGAATCAACTCGCTTCCTTTCGGGAAAGGATGCTTGCGAAGCATGAAGTAGCCCGCTAAGATGAATCCGGCCAGGGTCTGCCTCACGCCAGCAAGAAAAAAACCATGCACCGACTGCACAGCGATTGCCGTGGCCAGGTACGTCGTGCCCCAGAAAAAACTGACGATGGCTAAAGCCAGATAGGCGCGGGATGCGGTGGTATTCACATTCGGATGGTATCTTGAAAGGTACGCCGAATTCCGCCCGTTTATTCACCGCATGAATCCCATATTCGAAGGGCTCGACGCCCGAAAAACCACACGGACTTACCGCAAGGGGGATGTCATCTTCCGGGAAGGACAACAGCCTGTGGGCTTATTTTCGATCTTATCCGGCAAGGTGAAGCTCTTCAAAACGGGTGATGAGGGACGCGAGCAAATCGTCCGGCTTGCTCGGACCGGCGATGTGATCGGCTACCGTGCCATGGCCGCACATGAGCCCTATTTCGCAACTGCATCCGCGTTGGAAACCAGCAAAGTGGTGCTCATCCCGATCGACGAAATCCAACGTGCAATTGAAAAAAGCGGGAGCCTGGCCTTATTCATGATTCGTCAGTTGAGCCAGGATTTGAAAGAAGCCGAAGCCAAGATGCTCGACCTCGCCCAAAAACCGGTGAAAGATCGACTGATGGAGACCTTGATTCTACGTAGAGATACCTATGGGGTGATGGAGGGTGAGCCGGGCCTCATCCATGTCAATCTGACGCGCGACGAACTGGCCTCGATGGTGGGAACGGCCACGGAAACGCTCATCCGAGCCCTTCATGACCTCAAAGAAGAAGGAAAAGTGGAGACGGTTGGGCGGCGAATCAGAATTGTCGGGTAGATTGCAGGTTCAGATATTCGGTTGGAGTCAAAACCACAGGCCCATCCTTCCCTTTCGATTTGAAATCGTGCACATTACGGGTGATGACGGCTGCACATCCAGCGGATTTCGCGGAATGATAGACGATCGAATCCTCGAGATCTTTCCAACCGGCTGTCAGAGATTCATCGATGATGGATTCGGTGATCGACGCGATCTTGAATTTCAGTCGCACAAAGCGAAGGATTCCATTGATCCGAACCGATGTGTGATGTGTAGCCAGCAAATAAGCCATCGTATCGATAGAAGCCCCGGACAAAAACCCCTCCACCTGATCTTCTGCGATCAACTCGACCACACTTGCCGAATCCGTAAAGTGAGGCATACGTTCCAACAGAACATCCAACATCACATTCTGATCAATCAAGATCCGATCAGGCATGCTTTTTCTCCAGGATTTTGCGCAGTACCACTTTGTAATCCTCTTCTCCGTCCGGGAATGGTGGCAGAATTCCGACGATTCCTTCCATCCAAGATCCGGGTTTGGGTGTGTAGGGACGTTCCATCTTGGCAGTCCGTTCCTTTAAGTAGGTTTCGACGATTTCGGACACGGATGTCCCTTCGGCTTGAGCCAGGCGCTTCGCTCGGGCCGTCACCGAATCATCAATCACGAGGGTCAGTTTCTTTTTCATGAGGGAAGGTACACGTGTAAAATGGATTTTGCACGTGTGAAATCTCCTAACTATTTCTCTCTTCCATAAACATGCATCACTGTCGGATGTTTGTACTGTTCTTGAATACGAATCCAATTCGTTTCGCTTATCGATCCAATTAGATCGATCTCGTGAGAATAGGATAACTCACCCGTTTGTGAATGGATGAACACTGTGTAGTATCTCCGTTCTTTGATTTCCATCCCCGGTTTCTTCGCGAAATAATCTTGGGGCGCCCTGTCGATGAATTGAAATACGGCATAATCACTAAGATTCGAAGCGGGTAACGGAAGCTTGAAATGCATGAAATCACTGTTCGTGTACTGATAAAAGGAAGGACCTTCTGCCGTTTTCTCCTCTGTAAACATCGTACTCTTGTACCCTTCGATTTTTGAAATCCACTTCCGATTGCCATCCAAATCATAACCGAACACATATGGGAAGTGATACATGACTCCGATGACCGTCTTTGTTTTCGAATTGCAACTCAATACCGTTCTTGACATTTCATTA
>CAYPOI010000039.1:0-20869 GCA_964412365.1 uncultured Chitinophagales bacterium
GGTTCGGATTCGGCGCAGGCAACGGCCTGACGCAATTCGCACCACAGGCGTATGCTAATGCTTATCTGGGCAACGTGGCCAATGCCAATCGCATCACCGATCCGATGTTCCGATCCATCTCACGCACCACGAACGGTGGTTTGGATCCACGTCCGGCTGTTGGCAGCCCAGCCCTCGACGGTTCGCAAGTGTCCATCCCCGCTGACGCGTGGTTTACGACCGTGAATTACACCGGTGCGTTTGGTCGCTATAACTGGATGAAAGGATGGACAGCTCTCGACGAGAAAAGCTACTTGGTAGCCGGTTCACCTACCGACATCGAAGATAAAAACTCCGAAGTGGTCCGCGCATTCGAACTTGGCAACTTCCCGAATCCGTTCAACCCAAGCACGGTGGTTCGTTACGAACTTCCAGAATCCGGTCATGTTCGCCTCTCCGTCTATGACGTGATGGGTCGTGAAGTCGCGGTTCTAGTCGATGGAGCCCAAGTAACGGGTACCTACGAAGTCAATTTCAACGCGTCTAACCTCGCTTCCGGTGTATATCTGTACCGTTTGCAGGTGGGCACCTACACACAAACGCAGAAGATGTTGTTGATGAAGTAGTCTGATAGCAGATTTTTTCATCCAACCGAAGGGCGGAGCCGTGAAAAGCTCCGCCCTTTTTTATTTCAGGAAATCGGGTAGCTTGATTGGAACATTCCGTACTGTCATCTTGTTGGTTCCACCATGATTCACGTAACACGCAAAGTTCATTTCAATGCCGCACATCGCTTGCACAATCCCCGCAAGTCGGATGAGTGGAACCAAGCCGTCTTCGGCCCTTGCAATCACATTAATTGGCACGGACATAATTACGTACTGGAGGTGACCGTAGCCGGCGAACCCGATCCCGACACCGGCTATGTGATGGATCTGGGCATGTTGCGAGCCATCCTCGACGAACACATCATCTCCAAGTGTGACCATAAGAATCTCAATCTGGATGTGGACTTCCTACAGGGAGTCATCCCTTCATCTGAGAATCTGGTGAAATCGTTCTACGAGCAGATTCGTATCCCCGTGGAGACGGCTGCTTCGAAAGGTTCAAAGCTCATTTCCGTCAAGTTGTACGAAACCGAACGAAATAGCGCTGAATATCGGATCGATGGGTGAATGATTCCGTCGCTTTGGCGGTTATCCTTTATCCTATTGAGAATCCTTACCTTACCATCTATGATCTCCACGACGTTGAAACGCATCTATGACCCCTCATTTGTAGTGACCGATGAGTACCGAGCGAGTCTACCCGATTTGCAAAACGGTCCTGCATCGCTCATCGAAGGGGCCAATGTCCCTATTCAGCAAGTCGGAATTTCGAATTTCCGCCTCCCGCTTCGCTATCCGACCCGTTCGGGTGAAACACTGCTCCTCGAAACATCCGTCGACGGATATGTAGGGCTGGAAGCAGGCAAAAAAGGCATCAACATGAGCCGCATCATGCGGTCGTTCTATAAGTTCAAAGACGAACTGTTTCACCAAGACGTGCTCGAATATGTGCTTCGGATGTACAAGGAAGACCTTAAAGCGAAATCCGCCTACGTGCAATTGAGCGTCAATTATCCGATGATGAAGCAGAGCTTGCGTTCTGAATTGGAAGGATATCAATATTACTCTGTCTCACACGAAGGCGTGATGGACGAGTCGGGACGTTTCCGTCGCTACATGCACATGGAATTCGTGTACAGCAGCGCGTGCCCATGTTCGTATGAACTGGCCGAGCATGCCCGCGAAACCCGCGAAGTGGCCGCTATTCCACACAGCCAACGTAGTGTGGCTTACATCACGTTGGAGTTGAACGAAGCCATTTTTGTGGAAGACTTGGTGGATGTGGCCCTAGAAGCGCTGCAGACCGAAACCCAGGTGATGGTGCGCCGTGAAGACGAGCAAGCCTTCGCAGAGCTGAACGGAGCCTATCAGAAATTCGTGGAAGACGCTGCACGGCTGTTGTTCGGAGCCTTGAACACGCACCCGGCCGTGAAAGATTTCGTGGTACGTTGTGTGCACATGGAAAGCCTTCACAGCCACGACGCGGTAAGCCGTATCTGCAAAGGCGTTCCTGGCGGTCTGCGCTAAGCGACCGTCAACGACTGCGAGACCAAGCGCTCCTGTTCCACCGCATGCACTTTGGCCGAACCCGTAGCGGGTGAGGCCGATGCCGCGCGACCCACGAAATGCAGGTGTTGTCCCGGCTGAAGTTCCGAGAAGATCCGTGGTGCCACGAAGCTCCATGCGCCCATGTTCTTGGGTTCTTCCTGACACCAGACCACGGATTTCGCGTGATTGAAGTACTTCAGCGTGTCGATCACATCCTGATCCGGGAACGGATAAATCTGCTCGATTCGGATGACGGCCACGTTGCGAATTTCATGTTCCTGCTGATGCTTGAGCAAGTCGTAATAGACTTTGCCGGAACAGAAGACGACGCGTTCGATGACGGATGGATCCGTTGCCGATTCATCCCCCATCAAGGGTCTGAATCGCCCGCTAGCCAAATCTTGTGTGCTCGAAACGGCCATTGGGTGACGCAGCAAGCTCTTTGGCGACATCACAATTAATGGTTTTTTCTTATCCTGCATCGCCTGACGGCGCAACAGGTGGAAATATTGAGAGGGAGTGGTCACATTCACCACTTGCATGTTGTCTTCGGCGCAGAGTTGCAAATAGCGTTCAAGACGAGCGGAGCTGTGCTCGGGTCCTTGTCCTTCATAGCCGTGCGGTAGCAACATCACCACACCGGTTTTCTGTCCCCATTTCGCTTCAGCGGATGAGATGAACTGATCGATGATGATCTGCGCGCCGTTGCTGAAGTCCCCGAACTGGGCTTCCCATAAGACCAACGCATCAGGACGCGTTGCACTATAGCCGAATTCGAATCCGAGCACCGCATATTCGCTTAAATACGAGTTGTGAACCATGTATCGACCTTGTGATTCGGCGATATGATTCAACGGGATGTAGCGCTCCAACGATTCGGTGCCATGCAACACACTATGACGATGCGAGAAGGTGCCGCGTTCGCAATCTTGTCCGCTCAGGCGAACATCAACGCCATCCATCACCAAGGAACCGAACGCTAACGCTTCTGCAAAGCCCCATTCGATTTTCTTTTCATTGTTCGCCACAATTTCATGGCGTTTGGCCAATATGCGGAGCAATTTCGGATTCGTGTCGAAATGCGTCGGCATCGTGTTCAATTTGAGCGCAATCTCTTGCAGCTTGTCGGCCGGATAACTGGTGTCAACCGACGTGTCGCGGTTCTTTTGCAAGGTATCGGGTCGATGCATGTGCACTTCCTTCACTTCAAACGCAGGCGCGCTTTTCGCTTCATTGAAGGCTTCTTCAAGAATATCATCGAACTCTTTGATGATGGTGTCCACTTCCTCTTGTGATAGTTCTTTTTTGCGGATCAGCTCATGACCATAGATTTCGCGGACCGACGGATGCGAGTTGATTTCCTTGTACAGCCCTGGTTGGGTGAAGGCCGGTTCGTCGCCTTCATTGTGTCCATGCTTGCGATAGCAGATCAGGTCGATCACCGCGTCTTTTCCGAACTTCTGGCGATACTCAAGCGCCAAGCGCATGGCCAGAATCGCCGCTTCGGGTTCATCCCCGTTCACGTGAAAAATCGGGGCTTCGATCATCTTGGCCACATCGGAGGCATACATCGTGGAACGTCCATCGCGTGGTAATGTCGTGAAACCAATCTGGTTGTTGATGATCACATGGATGGTGCCGCCTGTGCTGTATCCTTCCAATTGCGACATGTTCAAGGTTTCAGGTACGACGCCTTGTCCGGCGAAGGCCGCATCCCCATGAATCAGTAGCGGCAATACCACGCCCACATCCTCGCCCGGAACCAACAAATCTTGACGGGCACGAGCCGCGCCTTCAGCCACCGGATTCACCGCTTCGAGGTGACTCGGATTCGGAAGCAGCTGCAAACGCACGGTTTGTCCGCTGGCGGTGGTATGCGAGCCGACCGAGCCCAAGTGGTATTTCACATCCCCGGAACCATGGAAATTGGATGGATCGATGTTGCCCTCGAATTCGGCGAACACTTTCTTGTACGATTTGCCCATGGTGTTCACGAGCACGTTCAATCGCCCGCGGTGAGCCATGCCCAGCACCACTTCCCTCAATCCGCCATTTCCGCCTTCTTCGAGCATATGATGAAGCATCGGAATCAATGAATCGGCACCTTCCAGCGAAAAGCGTTTTTGTCCGACGAACTTCTTGTGCAAAAACTCCTCGAACGCCGACGCACGGTTCAACTTCCGTAGAATCGTACGCTTGTCATCCTTCGATAATTTCGGGTTGTTCTGCGTCGATTCCATCCGCTCGCGCAGCCAATGGCGCTCTTCCGTTTCCTGCACATGCATGTATTCGACGCCGATCTTGCCGCAATACGTGTTGCGAAGGATCTGCATGATGTCGCGTAGCGTGGCTTTTTCCTTGCCTCCCAATCCGGCGCAATAGAACGTGCGGTCCAAATCCCACATCGACAATCCGTAATTGGCCAATTCTAATTCCATGTTGTGGGCCGGGTCGCGACGAAGCGGGTTGATATCGGCTTGAAGGTGGCCTTTGCTGCGATGGGTATAAATCAGCTGAATCACCGCGATCGCTTTGCGGTTCACTTCCCCGCTGGCACCATTGAACAGTCCGGTGTTGATGTCCAATCCGTACGGAAGCGGTTTGTAAGGAATCTCCAGATCGGAGAAAATGCCGTCGTAGAAATCTTCTTCGCCGTTGAGCAGAGCATGGACCTTGGACAGAAACTCACCTGATTCCGCGCCTTGGATGATGCGGTGATCATAGGTGCACGTCATGGCCATCACTTTCGAAATACCGAGTTGGTTCAGGATATCCTGACTCATCGCTTGGAACTCCGCCGGGTAGTTCATCGCGCCGGTGGCGATGATTGCGCCTTGGCCTTTCATCAGCCTTGGCATCGAACTCACGGTGCCGAGCGTGCCCGGATTGGTGATGCTGATGGATGTTCCTTCGTAATCGGGTACTTCCAACTTGCCTTTTCTGGCACGGGAAATCAGATCGTCGAATGCAGCTAGGAACTGCTTGAAGCTCATCTTGTCGACGGCCTTGATGTTCGGAACAACGAGGTTTCGTCCGCCGTCTTTGCCAGGAAGATCGATTGCCACACCGAAATTCACTTGACCGGGGTTCACTTTATGCGAATCCCCATCCCGACGCTCGAAGTAGCAGTTAAGCGATGGATAATCGCTCAGCGCACGGATGATGGCCCACGAAATGAGGTGCGTGAAGGTGACCTTCGACAACCCCTTGTCTTCCATGTGCTGGTTGATGAGGATGCGGTCTTCCCACAACATCTTCACCGGTATCACTCGCAAGGATGTGGCCGTGGGCACTTCCAAGCTTATTTCCATATTGTCGGCGATCTTGCTCGAAATCCCTTTCAGCTTTGTGTAGACCGCATTCTCTTTCTTCGTGGGAGCCGGTGGAGTCGGTGAAACAACAGGCTCAAGCGACGTGGCTGTGACTTTCGCCTTGGGGGTAGCGGGCTTTTCCTCTGGAGCAGGCTTGGCCGGAGTTTTGCCGAACAACTCATCGAAATAGTCGCGCCAATGAGGTGGAACGGCTTCCGGGTTTGACTGGTACTGTAGGTAAAGATCTTCAACAAGGGCCGAATTCGGACCAAAAACGTCTTCGAATTGTTTCATGGATTGGGCGTCGCGCGAATAAAATGGATGCCCGGAAAATAGGGATTAATCTGCCAAAATACCCGATATTCCAAGCATTATCCCTTTGAATCCGAACTCGTTCATGTCTTCCAAACCAGCCAGAACCGCAGATTCCGTCTTATGGGATCTGTCCGATTTATACGCATCGCCAACCGACCCGGCCATTGCGTCCGACCAAGCCGCACTTCGTCACGCCGCAGCCACCTTCTCATCCGTCTATAAGGGCAAATTGGATGGGCTTCGTGCCAAGGAGTTCGCCAAAGCCATGCGCGACTATGAGAGGATGAGCGATCTGCTCGGGAAGATGGGCAGTTATGCCTATCTGTTATGGTCCACGAACACCGAAGACCCGGTAAACGGAAAGCTATTGCAGCAAATCACGGAATTCTCGTCGGAAATCAGCCAACTATTGGTCTTTTTCGATGTGGAATATCTGGCGATTCCGGACGCAACCATCGAGAAATGGTTGGCCACAGGCGATCTCAAACCGTGGAGCTTTTATCTCGAATCGTCGCGTCGTTTCCGTCCGCATATCCTTTCCGAATCCGAAGAGCAGATTCTTACTCAGAAATCCGTGACCGGTGCGCAGGCTTGGATCCGTTACTTCGATGAAACCCTCGGCGCGGCCCGCTTCACCTTGGATGGCGTGGAACTCGCCGAGCAGGATGTGCTCAGTAAGTTGCATGAAGCCGATCGGGACTTGCGTCGTCGTGCGGCCGCATCCCTCACGGAGGGGTTTTCCAAGATGCGTCGCACCCTCACCTACATTTTCAACACGCTGCTGGCCGACAAGCAGATCAACGACCGCCTTAGAAAACACCCGAGCTGGATCTCATCCCGGAATCTGTCGAATTTGATTTCAGATGAAACGGTCGACATCCTGATCGATTCCGTCCAACAATTTTATCCCGTCGTTCAACGCTACTACCGCCTCAAGAAGCGGATTTTGGGAGTGGATGCGTTGATGGATTACGACCGCTATGCACCCATCCTTGAAAGCGAAGTGGAAATGAGTTGGGATGATGCCCGAAAGCTTGTTGTTGAATCGTACACAGAGTTTCACCCCGAAATGGGTCGCATCACCGAGGAGTTTTTTCAGAAGAAATGGATCGATGCGGCTGTTCGACCCGGAAAACGAGGTGGCGCGTATTCGGCGAGCACAGTGCCGAGCGTGCATCCCTACGTGTTTATGAACTATGACGGACGCATTCGCGATGTGCAGACCTTGGCTCATGAATTGGGTCATGGCGTGCATCAATATGTGTCGCGCAAGCAAGGCGTGCTTCAATCCGATACACCGCTGACAACCGCGGAAACCGCGTCTGTTTTCGGTGAAATGCTGGTGTTTCAGAAAGTGTTGGGCACCATCACCGATCCGAAAGAAAAACTCGCTTTGTTGATGAGCAAGATTGATGACACCATCGCGACGGTGTTCCGCCAGGTAAGCATGAACCGGTTCGAACACGCCATGCATGAGGCGCGACGAAATGAAGGGGAGTTGAGCTCGGAACGCTTTTCCGAGCTATGGACCAAAACACAGAGCGATTTGTATGGCGACAGCATCACGCTGAGCGAAGGGTATAAAACCTGGTGGTGCTACATCCCTCATTTTCTACATACGCCGGGTTATGTGTATGCCTATGCCTTCGGTGAACTTCTGGTGTTGGCCTTGTATGAGCAATACCGGCAACATCCCGATGGATTTGCCGCCGCCTACATGGAGATGCTTTCTGCTGGCGGATCCGATTGGCCCGAAACGTTGATCAAGCGGGTAGGAGTGGACATTTCCCAGCCCGACTTCTGGCATCAAGGTCTGCGTATTTTCGAACAAATGGTGAACGAGGCGGAAGAACTGGCATCATGAACGACAAACGGCAAGACGACGCGGCCCTGCGGCATTTCAAGTTGTTGGTGAAGGAAGTCCTCACACTGTTTCGGAAGTCGGTGGGCGCGCAAACCGTGTCGCTGCACTGGGTGAATCGGCAACGGAAGCAATTCGTATTGGAATCGGCCGTCTCTGAAATCACCCACGCCCATTTCGCCGACCGTGTTCTCATGAGCGACTCGTACCTGCATGGATTGGAGCGTTTGCTACGTCCCGCCACGCTCGAGATCGGAAAAGATGTGCAACCCGAATCGCTCACCCATTATCTGGAAGGATGTCCGATTTCCCACATCACCGTTCTGCCACTTGAGTACAACCGGGATGTGGTGGCTCTGGCCGTGATCGAGTCCAACTCGAAGCAGTTGATGACCGACTCGAAATCTGAATTCGATTCCTTCATTTCCGCGATGGGGCATTTGCTTCACACCTTTCTGGAGCTCAGCGAGCGGACGAGCGACGAGCAGCAATGGTCTGAGTACGAAACCATGCTTCATAAGGCGACCGCTAGGGGAGATGATGTGAGTCTGCTGAACGGTTTGCTCGATCACATCGCCGAGCTGCTTTCAACAGGTGCGATTTCCTTGCTAGCGCGTATTCAGGACCAATGGCAAGTGGTGTTGAATCATCCGGGATCGTCCATCGCTCCACATATCGGTTTGACCGTGAGCGATCACAGCCTCGTCTTTCAAGCGCTGAAAAGCGGGATGCCCGAATTCGCGACGCATTTGAACGGCAGTCCGAAGCGGGTCTCATCCGCCGAACCGATGATGAAAGGGGCTTCGCTGGCCATCCCCATTGTTTTGCATGATCGTAGACAAGCGGTCGTTCTGGTTTCAGACGAAAACTTGATGTTTTTTCGCGAATCGAACCGGCACAAATTGACGAATCTCGTACGGATGGTGGCTTTGCGTTTGGTTGCGGGCACTACGAAATACACCGCAGGTGCGGATTTTCTGAGCGCTGAATCCGGATGCCTGATCGCCGACCTGTTCGATGCGTCGTTCAAGCGCGAATTGGACAGAGGCGACGTCCATGTGGGGATGGTCACCATCCGCGACATCCAGACCTTGCGATCCAAGCACCGAATGGACGAGCTGAAAACCATCCAACGCGAGATCTGCACCGCACTCGCCCCGAACAAATATGGATTCTCGGGCATCGTAGGGGCGCATGCCGATTTCGTGTACAATGTGATGATATCGGGTCAGCCTGCTGTGAAAGAAGCCTACAAAGCGGCTGTGAATGGCAAATGGTCCTTCGTGTTCGCTTTTCCGGATCAGGTAACGCCAGACCAAGATCCATACGACATCAAACGCGCGATGCGTTCTTCGTTAGACAAGCTCATCAAAACAGGATAACCATGCCAAGAGTCTTTCTCGTGATCGTGGATGGCTTGGGATGTGGCTCGCAAGAAGATTCGCATGTGTATGGAGATGTTGGTTGCAACACGCTCGGACATGTGGTGAACTCGCGTCGCACCAACCTTCCGAATCTGGGACGGATGGGGCTCGGCAACATCATCCCGTTAGATACCGTGCCTCCGGTCCTGGTTCCAACCGCGGCCTATGGGAAAATGAGGGAAGTGTCGGCCGGAAAAGACAGCACGACCGGACATTGGGAAATCGCTGGTGTCACACTGGATCGACCGTTTCCAACCTATCCGCATGGATTTCCACCGGATGTGGTGCAGGCCTTTTGTGCAGCGATTGGTGTGGATGGGATCTTGGCGAATGGGGCATGGTCGGGTACCGAGGTAATCGATCGATTTGGGGATGAGCACATCGCCACGGGCAAACCCATTGTGTATACCAGCGCGGATAGTGTGTTTCAGGTGGCGACGCATGATGCCGTGACTCCCATCGAAACCTTGTACAACTGGTGCGACATCGCTCGAAACCGCATCATGACGGGCGAGCATAAAGTGGGGAGGGTCATCGCTCGGCCGTTCACCGGCACATCCGGCGCTTACATGCGCTTGAACGATCATCGCAAAGACATATCCGCGATCCCGCCGAAACCCAATCTGCCCGAGGTTTTGCAAGAAAACGGCATCAAAACCGTCTCCATCGGAAAAGTTATTGATCTGTTCGCGGGAGTCGGATTCTCGCACTATCGGAAGACGAAAAACAATGACGAGGGCATCGCCCAATTGCTGACCGCGATGAGCGGAGTGGAGGATGGATTCGTGTTTATCAACCTCATCGACACGGACCAGTTGTTTGGGCATCGGAATGATCCGGATGGATTTTCGGGCTCGTTGGAAGAGTTCGACCGTGCGATACCCGTGATTCTGAATAAGATGAAACCGGACGATATGCTGATCATCACGGGTGATCATGGCAACGATCCGACCACGCCTGGAAGCGACCATACCCGCGAATTCGTCCCTGTCTTGGTGTACCCGGCGCACCGTTGCGACGCCGTCGAACTCGGCATCCGGACCTCGTTCCGAGACATCGCCACATCCGTTTCCGGTGTTTGGACCTTACCCGATGTGTTTGGTGCCAGAACATTCCTTAGTGGTAAATGAGGCTAAAAAACCGTAATTTCACCAGTTACGGACAATATCAATAACCGAACGTATTTCGTGGCCAAGAAGAAAAAAGAACAGAAAACGCAAACCCCTAGTGGGATTTCAACAAGAGAGTCGCAATCGCTCGACCGGTACCTTCATGAGATTGGTAAAGTACCTCTGATCACTCCCGATGAGGAAGTGCGTCTGGCGATCGCGATCCAAGCCGGCGACCAGTCGGCATTGGAAAAACTCACCAAATCGAACTTGAGGTTTGTGGTGTCGGTCGCCAAGCAATATCAGAACCAAGGGCTTTCTCTTGGTGATTTGATCAACGAAGGAAACTTGGGATTGATCAAAGCCGCCAAGCGCTTTGATGAGACCCGCGGATTCAAATTCATCTCGTACGCGGTATGGTGGATCCGTCAGTCGATCCTTCAAGCACTGGCGGAGCAAAGCCGTATCGTTCGCCTTCCATTGAACCGTGTAGGCGCATTGAACAAGATCGGCAAGGAATTGTCCAAGCTTGAGCAAGAATATGAGCGCATGCCTTCGGCTGCTGAATTGGCCGAAAGCCTCGAAATGTCGATTTCGGAAGTGTCTGATACCTTGCGTATCAGCGGACGTCACCTTTCGGTGGATGCCCCTTTCGCACAAGGTGAAGACAACCGTTTGTTGGATGTCTTGGAAAACGACGAGACACCCAACCCGGACGCCGAACTCATGGGCGAATCGCTCAAAGTCGAAATCGAGCGGGCTCTGGCCAAACTCACCAAGCGCGAAGCGGAAGTCATCCGCCTCTATTTCGGGATCGGACGCGAACATTCGCTCACGTTGGAAGAAATCGGTGAACGTTTTGACCTCACCCGCGAGCGCGTTCGCCAAATAAAGGAAAAAGCGTTGCGCAAGTTGCGTCACCACAACCGAAGCATGGCATTGCGCGCCTACCTCGGTTAATATCCACTATCCGTATCCGCCATGAAACGGTCGACCGTTCTCTTACTCATGGCTTTGTTCGTTGCGATTCCTCTTCATTCGCAGCGGCTGGGATTACGTAATTTCTCCATCCAGAATGGCTTGAGTCAGTCTGTGATCACCGCGATGGTGCAAGACCGTGGGGGGTATGTCTGGATCGGCACGGAATACGGACTGAACCGCTTCAACCGGTTCGAGTTCTCCATCTACCATACCGAAAACGGACTCGCCCATAACGGCATCCGCTCTCTTATTGAGTTGGCGGATGGACGTATTCTCATCGGTACAGATGCGGGTGTGAGTCAGTTCGAGTCGGGCGTCATTCGCCGGTTCGAAGAAGCGGGAGACAGCATCATCACCCATCCCGCTACCGCATTGTTTCAAGATGAGGCCAATGGGATCTGGGTCGGAACGGATGGCGCCGGCGTCTACCATTTTCTGAATGACACCTACATCCAGTACACCACGCAATTCGGTTTGGCGGGTAATTCGGTGCGCAAGATCACTCAACATTCGGATGGAACCATTTGGATCGCAACGGACAATGGGTTGACCAGCTTGCTTCGGGGGCGGATGACCAATTATGATGAGGGTGACGGTTTACCACATGAATCCATCCATGATGTGCTGTTTCGGACCGATGGAAGCCTATGGATTGCGACCTTGGGCGGACTCGCGGTGCTGCAAAACGGTGAATTCAGACAGTATCATACCCGCGATGGCCTCATCAACGAGAAAGTGAAATCCCTCGTCGAAGACAATTTCGGTGGATTGTGGATCGGAACCGAAGCGGGAGTCAGTTATTTGGATCGCGACGGGTTTCAGTCGTACACCGACGAGAACGGTCTCTCATCGAACATGGTGAATCACCTCATGCGCGATTACGAAGGCAACATCTGGATGGGGACCTATGGCGGTGGTGTGGATTTGCTGGTCGGATTCAAGTTCATGCAATACAATGTGAACGACGGATTGCTTAGCAACATGATCACATCCATCACCGAAACAGGAGATGGGGCTGTTTGGATTGCGACCTATGGCGGCGGACTTGGGAAGTTGGTCGACAACAAAATCACATCCTACACCGCCTCCGATGGGCTTGCCGAAAGCCGGGTCTACACCCTGATGACCGACCGCGACGACCGGGTATGGGTCGGAACACGAAACGGACTTTCCATGATTGAGGATGGGCGCTTTCGCAAGCCACCTTTGCAGGACACGCTCATCCATCCCATTGTGCGGGACATTTTCGAAGACCGGTCTGGCGACATTTGGATCGGGACCTACGGTGGCGGATTGGGGCAATACCGAAATGGTCGATTGGTGCGGCATCTGACCGCCGAAAACGGATTGCCGGACAACATCGTGATGAGTGTATTGCAAGACGCATCCGGTCGGATTTGGGCTGGAACCTATGGCGGTGTGGCGATCATCGACGGAGACAGCATTCGCGTGCTTACCATCGAAGACGGGCTTACTCAGAACACCGTGCTTACCTTGCATCTGGATAGCAGGGGATGGATATGGGTCGGAACGTTTGCCGGGATGACGCTCATCCGAGACTTCGAAACCATTGCCTACAATGAAGCCACCGGATTTCCCAACTCGGTGTGTTATGTGATCACGGAAGACCAGTACGGCTACATCTGGGTAGGAACCAATCGCGGGCTTGTGCGCGTGGATCCGTATCTGGAGCAGGATGTGACCGATCCGCGGCGGATCAAAGACCAACGCCGATTCAAATTGTTCACGACGGATTCCGGACTTTTAGCGGATGAGATGAATGCGAATGCGGTCTATCGGGCCAATGATGGAAGTTTGTGGTTCGGATCGGTGGGAGGCGTGGTGCAACTGCGTCCATGGTTCGATCAGCCGATCGACCGGGGGCCGCCCGTGCATCTGGAACAAATCCGCGTATTTGATGGCGAACGCCCGGTGAGGTCGGGCATCCGCTTCCGTCACGATCAGAACTTCATCGCGTTTGATTTCACAGGATTGTCGTTTCAGAACCCATCGGAAGTAATGTATGAATACCGCATCCGTGGCATCGATCAGACGTGGCAGCGAACCACATCCCGCACCGTCCGCTATACCACATTGCCTGATGGCGATTATCTGTTCGAGGTGAGGGCGCGTAATCCGGATGGTTTTTGGAGCGCGCAACGGGCTGTGTTGAGTTTTCAGATATCCCCACCGTATTGGAAAACATGGTGGTTCATTCTCCTATTGATCCTGCTGCTTGGGGGCTCGATCGTTTTCATCTACAACTATTACCGCATCGCGAAGATGGTGGACATGGAGCGCATCCGCATCCGCATCGCCAGCGATCTTCATGATGATGTGGGCGCATCCCTTACTGAAATCGCGTTGCGTGCCGATTTTGTGCAAGCCATGCAGACGCCGGAGCAGATGAAAGACTCCGTGAAGCAGATCGGGGAGATGAGTCGGCAGATCGTGACCACCATGGACGATATCGTGTGGTCGATTGATGCCCGTAACGATACCCTAGGCGATTTGCTCGACCGGATGCAGGATTACGCCTTGAACGTGCTCTCGCACAAGGGCATCGAGCCCCATTTCAAATTCGAAGGACTCGATACCGGAAAATCACTTCCGTTGGATGTGCGCCAGAATTTATACCTCATCCTGAAAGAATCCGTTAACAATGCAGCGAAGCATTCGAAAGCGCAGAACATCCACATCACGTTCTTCAAAGACGAACGGGGCTTCGAGTTGGCGATACGTGATGATGGAACGGGTCTGGCGGATGCGGGTCGAGTCGGAAGTCATGGGTTGCGGAACATGAGCATGCGTGCCGAACGTATCGGAGCCAAGCTCACCTTCGAAAGTACGCCCACGGGATTAACCATACATGTCAAAGGAAAAGGAATCTGACCATGGATACGATACATGATATCGCCATCATCGAAGACAATGTGAAAATCAGGGATCTGATCCAACAGTATCTGAATATGCAACCCGACATCAAATGCGGGTTCGCCGCGAGTTCCGTTGAATTGCTGCTATCCCATCTGAAGGAAGGGTTCCGTCCCGAAATCGTGTTGATGGATATCGATTTGGAAGGGATGTCGGGCATCGACGGAATGAAACTCGTGAAATCGCAGTACCCGGATGTGGAGATCATCATGCTTACGGTCTATCACGATTCGCATAAGATTTTCAACTCCTTGAGAGCGGGCGCATCGGGCTATTTGCTCAAACACACCTCACTTCCTGAAATCCGTGAAGCGATTGATGTGGTGCTGTCTGGCGGTTCGCCGATGTCGCCTCAGATTGCGCGGAAAGTCATCACATTTTTTAACAACCCAGACGATGCGACCGATCCGAAGCCGGAATCCGGACTCACCATCCGCGAGCAGGAAATCGTGGTCGGGCTTGTGGATGGATTGAGCTACAAGATGATAGCCGATCGGATGGACATCTCCATTGATACAGTGAGAGCCCACATCCGCAACATCTACAAGAAGCTTCATGTGAATTCGAAGGCAGAAGTGATCGCCAAATCCTTGCGTGGGGAGATTTAGCATCATCATGTTATGCACCATACATCATTTTAATGCGTAGACTGCCGTTGTAATTAAACCCAACGTGGAGGAATCCTATGAAAACGACACTCACACTCGCCGCAACACTGGCTCTTACCGGCTGCTACACGCAGTTGCAGGTGGTTGAGCCATATCGTCCGCCTGTTCGCCAAGTGGTTTACGAACGCGAAGTGGTCCAGGATCGGGGTTCCTACATCGAGGAAGAAGAGGCTGAAGCCTATGAAAGCGAAGTCATCTACGTGCGCGACAGAAGCCGCGCGCTGAATCCTGACGAAGCGTACGACCGCGGTTTTTCGCGTGGCTACGACGCCGGGTACGACGACGCCATGTACGATATGCGTCGCCACCGCTGGTACTCCTACAGCTACGATCCTTGGTTCTATGAGCCAAGATGGATTGTTTCGTATCACCACGGTTGGGGCTGGGGATGGGGACATCATTACGGATACTACAATCCTTACTACGGTTACTACCATCCGTACTATGGCCATCACAACTCCTGGGTGACGTACAATTACTACTACACGCAGCCTCATAGCCAAAATCCAGTGACTCGCAATGTGAACAAAGGTCGTCGTGATAATGGCTACCAAGGTTCAACGGGCACCACCAATACCGGCAGAACTGTCCGCACAACGGGAACATCCCGCCGGGGTGATTCTGGCACAACTGGAAGCTCGGGTGTTCGTCGCACCGGTTCGAGTGGAAGCTCCAGCTCGGGTTCTGGATCCAGCGGAAGCGGTGTTCGTCGCACCGGATCAGGCGGAAGCTCGAGCTCAGGCTCCGGTAGCAGTGGTGGAACTCGCCCACGTCGTGATGATTCGCAATCGAGCGCACGTCCTGCCACTCGTTCCGAAGCTCGTCCTGCCCGAACCACGGAATCCCGTCCTGCAGCTCGTCCAGCCCGCACGACGGAATCCCGTCCTGCAGCTCGACCAGCGACACGAACCACGGAATCGCGCCCAGCGGCTCGTCCGGCTCGAACGACAGATTCCAGTTCGTCCTCGGAGCGTCCAAAACGCAAACGCGACTAACGTCACATCTATCTTAACGTCTTCAGAACCCGGATGAAACCCATCCCTACCCATCGTACGCTTATGAAAACCCTGCTCTTCTCAACTTTATTCGCTCTCGCACTCACCAGCGCCTCTTTCGCTCAGAACCGATATGACGCGCTCCGCTACACCCAGCAGTATCCATTGTTCGATCCGGTGTCGATGTCCATGGGCGGTGCAACCGCCGGGCTCACCGGCGATGCGGGATCGTTCCTGGTAAATCCAGCCGGAATGGCACTCACGAAAAAAAGTTACTTCTACTTTGGATTGGGTAATCGGGAAGTGACCGAAGATGCGTCCTACCTGGGCACGACTTCCACATTTAATGACAATCAGACCGGCATAAGCTCGATGGGGTTTGTCTTCAGAGCACCGACACAAGTCGGAAGCCTGGTGATGGGAGCCGGTTACGCGCAAACGGCCGATTTCAACCGCGCCTTTTCGGTGAATGCGTTTAACTCAAACACATCCATCACCGATTTTCTGGTGAATTCCACATCCGACCTGTACAATGGCACCGCGTATGATGCCTATGCCATCGATGAGGATGATTTCGGACAGTTCACCGTGTACGAAGGCGCCGGCGGATTTCAAGGAGCCAATCAGTACGTGGAATATTTTGAGCGCGGACAAATGGGTGAATACTCTTTGTATTTCGCGACCGAATTCCAACAGAACCTGTTCATGGGTGTGAGTCTGGGTCTGCCCGCCGGACAGTACAGCTACCGTCGTGCCTTTTTGGAAGAAGACACGCAAGGGTTGTACACCGCAGATCCATATGATGTGGATGCGATCACGGTCGAAGACAAGATCGACGCGAGTATCCGTGGCTTCAATGCCCGCATCGGATTGTTGTACAAACCCGTCCCAAATGCCCGCATCGGAGTGAGTTATACCTCACGCACCCGCTACGACGTGGATGAGACCTATTCTACCTACATCCAGACCGATTTCAAGACCTTCGATACCGATGGCAACAATTCCTACTGGGCTGAAACGGTTGGCGAAAGCACCTTTCGTTCTGTGTCGCCATCCCGCCTGAATGCTGGGGTCTCGTTCGATGCGGGTCCGCTCACTGTGGCCGCCTCCGCCGAACGCATCAATTACAGCGACATTGAAATGAGTGGATTCGGGATTTCAGCCGACCGTGACGAACGCCGTCTCATCCAACAGGAATTCGTCAGTGCGACGAATGTTCGTCTGGGTGCATCCTACAAACTCGGTCAATCGACGCTTCGTGGCGGTTACGGCTTGAATGCTAGCCCGCATCGCACCGAGGATCTCGGCTCGCAATTTGTGAGTGGCGGCGTGTCGATCGATCTTGGCAACGATTTCGCGCTCGATTTCGGGATGCAATACATGACCCGTACCGATCGCCAAGCCTTGTATAACACGGGAACGGTGACAGAAGTGTCCACTCAGAAAGTGGGTCGCCTCAATACGATGATCGGGTTGCGCGTCGGGTTCTAACGATCCGGATTGATGCTGAGGAGGCTGGTTTTCACATGTCGAACGACATGTGAAGCCGTGCTTCCCATCATCAGATACTCGAGTCCGGTACGTCCAACGGTAGCCATCACGATCAGATTGTAAGCCTCGTCTTCCTGCCGCTTCACGATGGCGGCGTGTACCGAACCATCGGTAGCCATCACAACCGCATGCACGGGGATCGTTTCACCGAAATGTGTGTCGATCAGCTTTTTCATGTCCTCTTCGATCAATCGCATATCGGCATATAGAGCCGCTTCGGAATCATAATCCTCTGTCAGCAGGACGTGAAGAAGGTCGATTTGGGCACCTGTAAGCGCCGCCATTTCTTTGGCATGGCGGAAAGCGGCCGTCGAATACGTCGACATGTCGGTAGTCACCAAGATTTTGGTGATCGGAACAAGAGGCGTATCGTGTCCAACGACCAAAACCGGTGTGTGCGACATCCGAAGTACCTTTTCAGAGATGGATCCAAGCAGGAGACGGGAAAAACCGGTTCTTCCATGGGATGTCATCACAACGAGATCATATTCTTTACCTGCCTCGGTGACGGCATACGCCGGATTCCCGATGCCCACACGACCCTGTTTCAAGGTTTTGCCGGCAACCAATTTGGATGCGGTTTCTTGCAGGCGCTCCTTGATCGACGTTTCGACTTTATCGTAATCGATGTGTCCGGACAACCCGACTCCGGAATAATAAAAACTGTCCATTTCACTGACGGGCAGATAGGCGTGAAAGGGCGTGATGGTGCCACCAAGCAGATGGGAGAGCGACGCGGCGGCCTGAAATGCTTTTAAGCTGAATTCCGAAAAATCGGTCGGTACCAGCATGTTGGGTCGTTTCATAGATGCTCCTTTACTTGATGATTCTGAAGGTAACGTAGGGCTTCAACCGACTAAGGTCAAGGAAAATCACGAAATGTTGAAAGAATGCGTAGAAAGGTGAATCGTGCTCAGAACCAGCGCATTTTCTTGAAATACACGATCATTCCAATCACAAGAGCGACCATAAAGCCCCAAACGCCCGCATATCCCCATCGCCATGTCAACTCCGGCATGTGATCGAAATTCATCCCATACACACCTACCAGAAATGTCAATGGGATGAAGATGGTCGACATGATGGTCAGTACTTTAATGATCTCATTCATCCTCAAGCCCGATTGGGCGATGTAGGTGTTCAACAGACTTTCTGTGACCAAAAGAGCGTCTTCCGCATTTTCCGTGATGCGCGTGACGTGGTCATGAACGTCGTTGAAATACACCCTCACACCTTCGCTCACGATGGTGACGTCGGACCGTTGCATGGTGGATAGAACATCCCTCAACGGACTCACGGATTTCTTCAGGTTCACCAGATTCCGACGGATACGGTGGATGCGCCGATAATCGGAACTGTCTGGGCGCAAGAACAATCGGTTTTCGATCTGTTCCAGCTCATCGAATTGGTCCTCATACAAAATCATGGCTTGGTCGACGGCTATGTCGATGAGCGCATAGGCCAGGTAATCGGCGCCAAATTTTCGGAATCGTCCGGTCGCATGTTGGATGCGGTCATAAATCACATCAAATGCGGGATGCTCACTTTCATGAAATGAGATCACGCAATTGTTGGACAAAATAAAACTCACTTGCTCGCCGGCGATGGCGTTACCGATGCCCGATTCATGGTAATGCCGGAACACCACGAACACATAATCTTCATAGGTTTCGGCTTTTGTGCGTTGACGCGTGTTCACAATATCTTCTTGAACAAGGGGATGCACGTCGATATGCAAACCAAGCTTGGCAATGAGTTCGAGATCGTGCAAACCTGTGACCCGAACCCAGGTGATGGTCTCGGGCCGATCCAGATAGCTGACCACTTGATCGAGGCTAGCATGGGGGATATCCTCAAACGTTGTCGCACCATATTCGGTAATCCGAATATTTAACTGCTCCATTCGTTTTTCGCCCACATGAACCAATGTTCCTGGGGCCAAACCTATTTTTCGAAGATGTGCCATGGTCAGAATGTGTATCTTTTGGGCATGTTTTCAGATCATAAATCACTTTGGGACGCCTTCGCCCTTCCTGAAGATAGTCCCGTTTACCGTAGAATTGGTCCTTTGCATCTTTGGTTATGGCGGAAGTCGGATGAACTGTGGATCAACCATCAGTATTCGAGCGACGATGCCGATCTTGAATGTCCAAACGAGGATGCGGACTGGCGTCGATGGGCGTTACGAAACGGCGATCATTCGGCCAAACTCAATCCGATGCTGCCGGATAAATCGATTGTCGTCAAACCCGAATACGACATCCACTTGTTGAGAAATTCCAAGGTTCGCACGTATACCCGTGTGCCGATTTCGGTGGACATCCAAGTCATTGGCGAAACGACATCCAGCATCACTGAAATTCCGACACAGGTCTTGTCGAACACATGGTTCGGCAGCTTCATCAACGGCGAATTGTGCTATTGGTTGGCTACATCCGCACGTCGATCGATGCCCCTTGAGTTGATACAGCCGAATCACGCTGTCTGTATCATGGATATTCGCAATCAATCGGACGATGATCTGAAAATGGATCGCATCTGTTTGAGAGTGGAGCGATTGAGCCTTTTCAAGCAAGATGGGTATTTATGGGCCGATGATACCGAAATCACCTACGAGGGTGAAGACGGAACCGCCCAAATCAAGAACGATGGCCAGGCTCCTTATGAAGTGAAGAATGCCGTCAAGCTCACAGAACCTCGTCAGCCTCACAAACGCGGGCTAGCGGAACGAGCGTTTTTCCTATTCAGAGATACCGGAGAATAAGCTATGGATTTGAGTTTCATCAACGATTTCATTTCACCGGATCGGTTCGAACGCCTTGTCATCGCGTCCATTTTCCTGTCGATCGCTTTGCCATTGGTGTACTTCCTGCGGGGCCGCATTCGGAATATGGTCACCAAAAAGCATAACGAGCATTACGGGATGTTGGCTGCGAAAATCATCCATTATGTACTGATGGTGCTTGTGATCGTCATTTTCCTCACCGAACTGGGTCTAAGTCTCACGCCTCTGCTCGGAGCCGCAGGCGTCTTGGGCGTTGCCATCGGCTTCGCTTCACAAACCTCCGTGTCTAACATCATCAGTGGTTTTTTCCTGATTGCGGAACGACCGTTTTCAATAGGAGACGTGATTGAAGTCGGAGGCACGACCGGCGTGGTTTTGTCAATTGACACGCTTTCGGCCAAGCTTCGGACGTTCGACAACCGATTCGTGCGTATTCCAAACGAAACGTTGGTCAAATCGGAAGTGATCAATCTCACAAAATTCCCGATTCGTCGTGTGGATATCAATGTATCGGTCGCATACAAGGAAGACCTCAAGCGGGTCCGCGAGATTCTGATGGACATCGCCGAAAGCAACCCTCTCGCCCTGCAAGAACCAGCGCCACTGATAAATTTCAGCCAATTCGGACCATCGTCAGTCGATTTGTTCTTCTTGGTTTGGACGAACAAAGAGAATTTCATCAAATTGAGAAACGAATTGAACGAAGAAGTGAAGAACCGATTTGATGCGGTTGGTGTCGAGATTCCGTTTCCTCAAATGGTGTTGCATCGGGATGATTGATCAACGTAGACCGTAGACCG
>CAYPOI010000039.1:20969-24681 GCA_964412365.1 uncultured Chitinophagales bacterium
ATACCCTGTTTTCTGAAGAAGCAGGGCAATTCTACCACAATCCCAACGGAGCGGTGGAGGAGAGCAAGCATGTGTTTTTTGATCACGGTGGGGTTTACAGATCGTTAGAAGAGAACAAGCCCGTCCACATTTTCGAAATGGGCTTGGGCACCGGACTCAATCTCCTTCTGCTGGATGATGCCCTTTCGGTTCGCCCGAATCATACGGCACCCGTTACTTTTACCAGTGTGGAGGCGTTTCCCATTACTGCAGATACCGCCTCATCTCTCAATTATGGCCAATTTCTGACGCATCCGGAACAGATGGAGGCCTTGGTAAGGCTGTTCTCAGCACTTGTTCCGGGTTGGAACGAGGTTCCGTGGCCAGGGAGGATCAAGGTCAGGGTGTGGGTGGGGGATGGGATGCACGTCGGGGTCGAGCGGGTGGACACGCTGGTCCGCCCCTTCACGCATTTTTTTCACGATCCATTCTCCATCGAGGCGTCGCCGGAGTTGTGGAGCGAGGCGATGTTCGCCTCGCTCCACGCGACGGCCGCGCCAGAGGCGCTGCTCGCGACCTATGGCGCGGCGTCGAAGGCGCGCGCGATGATGGCCGCCGGGGGCTGGTTTGTGGCGCGCGCGCCCGGTGCGCTAGGCAAGCGTGAAATGACGCTTGCCGCGCCCACGGAAGCACGCCTGGCCGGGTACAGCCGTGTGGACGAGGAGCGGCTCGTCCGCCGCCTCAGGAACGGCGAGTTTGAGTCTCGGTCATCTGCAGGATGAGGATCACGTCGTCGCGGGTCAGCTCACCCAGCGCTTGCATCGATGTTCCGTTGCCGTAAATGCGCACGCAGTAATCGGCTACCGCCTCGAACTGCGACGGATGTACGCCCACTTCCGATGCCGATTGCCATAACCCGTTTTCTTGCAACCAGGCATCGAATGCCGTGATGAATCCCATCCCGGATTCGTCTTCTGTTCCTGTGATGCCGAAAACCTCGCGTCCGAGTCGGGCGAAACGGTCTCTGGCTCGACCCTTTTCCCACATCCAGCGGAAGTATGCCGGATACAAGGTTGCCAATCCTCTTCCATGCGCCAACGCCGGCTGGATGCCGCTCATGGAATGCTCGATGTTATGGAGCAGAAACGCGGCCGGAGTGCGGCCGGCCATGGGGTAGTCGTTTAGGGCGATGGACGACGCCCAGAGAAGCTGGCCTCGTGCATCCACGTTCTTCGGATCTTGGGTGACCACGGGCAGGGTATGCAATACGGTCTTGATCAACCCTTCGGTCACATAATCGGCGATCGGGGAGGCGTTCCCGCCCAGAATGTAGTTCTCGAAGACATGGGATAAGATATCCGCCGCGCCGTCACGGGTGGTCTCGAGGGGGAGGTCGATGGTGAAGGAGGGGTTCAACCAACTCGCCGTCGGCTTGAAATGCGGCGAACTGATCGGAGATTTGCCATTGACCGCCGGATTCGAAATCACCGCATACGGTGTCACTTCGGATGCGGTCGCAGCCGTCGTCGGGATGCAATAAATAGGAATGGATGCGTTCAACTGTCCTCGCCGCGGACTCCCAACCACGAATTCCCACACATCCGTCTCTTTACATGCCACCAATCCGCCGATCGCTTTTGCCGCATCCATCACGGATCCGCCTCCCAAGGCTAGGATCGCATCCGCACCAAATTCAGATGCTTCCTTCGCCAATCGGTTGATGGTGGATGCATGAGGATTCGCCTCAATCCCTCTACAATGACGATAGGTGATGCCAGCCTTGGTCAGCATATCCGTCACCTGTTTCAAATATCTAAGCCGCTCAACCGACCCTCCTCCCGTCAAAACCACGATGTGTTTGGATTGGGATGCGATCGTTTGGATGAATTTCGGACCTAATGGCTCCCCAAAATACAGGCGGGTGGGGTGATGGATCTCGAAAGCTTGCACGACTTGAAAATGTTGAATGTTGAAGGTTGAATTTTGAATGGGGGACATCAATACGCACTATCTTTCAACTCAAATTCAACATTTAACATTCAGCATTCAACATTTCATTTTGTCCGCCTTCCCAAATTATTCCGGATCCTTGTTCGAACTTACGGAAGAATTGATGTCCGAAGGGTTCGCCGCATCGCGCGCATCCGCCCGGAAACGCATCATTTTCCCCATCCATCGATCCCAGCCCGCACCCGTCCAGCGTATGCTGAATTTCTTGCAACCGGGGACATATGTTAAGCCGCATATTCATCGCGGGGATGGATCCAGTGAATCAATCGTGCTGCTCACCGGCTCGCTTCAGTACTTCATCTTCAATGCGGATGGGGATGTGATACATAGCTTCAAGGCCGTCGCCGGAACACCGTCGGCTGTGCTCGACATGGAACCCGATGTGTGGCATAGTTTCATTGTCTTGGAGCCGGACACGGTGATATTCGAGTGCAAGAAAGGTCCGTATGAGGCCACATCCGACAAGGATTTCGCGTCTTGGGCGCCGAATGAAGGAACAATTGAAGCCGACAATTGGGTGAAGCAGATGGAGGCTCGCTTCGCATGAGCGGAACGGTGTCGTACTGGGAATCGTCCGCATGGCGCGAATCTTGGGATCTGGTCATCGTCGGTGCCGGTATCACAGGTAGTTCGGCTGCCATCCATTACTTAAAACATCATCCCGGCGCTAAGGTCCTATTGCTGGAACGAGCTGTGTTTCCGAGCGGAGCCAGCACACGAAATGCCGGATTTACCTGCTTCGGAACGATCGGCGAATCGCTGGATGATTTGGCGCATGAAAGCGAGGACGTGGTGTTCGGCCGCATCCGTCGGCGGTATGAGGGATTGAAATTGTTGCAAAACACCATCCCTGCGGAGGAAATGGGTCATGTGATGACCGGTGGACACGAACTATTTGTGGATGTGGATCTGTACGAGCGATGCGTTAAAGCCATTCCACGATTCAATGCGCGCTTGAAGGACATCAGCGGTCGGGATGGGATGTATGCGGCGACCAAGGTGAATGGACAATGCGCCATTTCCATCGCGGAAGAGGGACATCTTCATAGCGGGAAGTTGCTGCATGCCTTGCATCGGCGAGTGAACGAAGCCGGAGGCGACATCCGCTGGAACATGCCTGTGAAAAACGTGGAGTCCGGCGTTGTGAAACTTGCGACAGGGGATGAGTTGTGTGCGAAGCGCATCCTGTTGGCCACCAATGGATTCACAGGAGCTCTTACCAGTGATGCGATTGTGAATCCTGCGCGCGGACAGGTCCTGATTTTGTCCGGCAAAGGCGTTGCAAACTGGCGTGGAACCTGGCATTTCGACCGCGGATTTATCTATTGGCGGGATGTGGGCGAGAATTTGCTGTTGGGCGGAGCGAGGAACGTGGACATCGAGGGCGAGAGGACGATGGAAGACGGCATCCATCCCGCGATTCATTCCCATCTGCTTGAATTCGTGCGGGAAACATTGGGCATCAGAGATGTCGACGTTCAACAAGCATGGTCGGGTATCATGGGCTTCCCAGAGAAAAGCAAAACCCCCATCATCGAAGAAATTCAACCCGGGGTTTGGCTCGCCGCCGGGTTAGGAGGGATGGGAGTGGCGCTGGGAGTGGGACTTGGGCGCGATGTAGTGAAGAGAATTTTTCATTTAAAATTGTCTTAGTCCCGCGACTAAATTCTGAGTCGGGACCTCAAATGTGTATTTTCTGTGATGGAACATGATGTCCGCTGGA
>CAYPOI010000040.1:0-24149 GCA_964412365.1 uncultured Chitinophagales bacterium
TCCATCTACCACAGTCCCATTTTGGAGCTTGTGTATCGCGCCGCGAGCGTGCATCGGAAATACCACGCGATCGGCGAAGTGCAAGTGAACACATTATTGTCGATCAAGACGGGCGGATGTCCCGAAGACTGCGCCTACTGTCCACAGGCCGCGCGTTACAGTACCGACATCGACGCGCATAAATTGTTGTGTGTGGATGATGTCCTTCAATCGGCTCAAGCCGCCAAAGAATCCGGAAGCACCCGTTTTTGCATGGGCGCCGCCTGGCGGAAAGTGAAAGACAATGCCGAATTCGACCAAGTGATCGACATGGTGAAAGGCGTGAATTCGATGGGAATGGAAGTCTGTTGCACATTGGGGATGCTCACTGCCGACCAAGCCCGTCGCCTTAAAGAAGCCGGATTGTATGCGTACAATCACAATATCGACACCAGCTCGGACTACTACGAGCAGATCATCACCACTCGCACCTATGGCGACCGTCTTGATACCCTTTCCCATGTGCGTGAGGCGGGATTATCGGTCTGCAGCGGTGGCATCATCGGACTTGGCGAAGACGACACCGATCGCATCGATATGCTTCACACCTTGGCCACGCTTCCAGAACATCCGGAATCGGTTCCAGTGAATGCACTGGTCGCCGTTAAAGGCACGCCGCTCGAAAACCAAGAGCGCGTATCGGTCTGGGACATGGTCCGCATGATCGCTACCGCACGAATCATCATGCCACGGGCGATGGTTCGTTTATCGGCTGGTCGCTTGGAAATGCCGATCGTCGAACAAGCCTTCTGTTTCATGGCGGGGGCGAATTCCATCTTCGCGGGCGATAAACTGCTGACGACTCCGAATCCTGGCGTGGATCAAGACAAAGCGATGTTCGAATTGCTTGGCCTGCATCCGCGCGAAGCGTTCAAAGAGCAGCCAGCCGTCGTCTGATGCTCTCGAAAATACGGTCGTATTGCTCGATGGTGGTCGTATATGGCGCCATCACATAGACCGTATTTCCTAACGGACGTAGCAGGATGCCGTCTTCAAGGAATTCGGATTTGAGTCGCTGCCCAACCCCACTGAAATAACCCCGATTTGCCGATACGGGGACGTCCATTGCAACTATAGTTCCGCATATGCGGATTCTTTCCGCTTTAAAAACGTGGGACGTGAGACGATGGACGTGGGACGACTCGATCTCTTTGATGACTGGTAGAGCTTGGATGGTCAGTTCCAATGATGCCAGCGCCGCGGCGCAACCGATCGGGTTGGCGGTGTACGAATGTCCGTGCCAGAACGTGTGCGTGGGTTGCGGATCACGAAACGCGTCTTGGATATGTGAACCGGTGATGGTGAGGGACATCGGCAGAAAGCCACCCGTCAATCCTTTCGACAGACAGATGAAATCAGGCACAAATCCTGTTTGTTGAAACGCGAACAGGCTTCCGGTGCGTCCGAAGCCCGTCATCACTTCATCAAAAATCACGAGTACTCCGAATTCACGCGCCAATTCGCATGCGGACGCCACGAAACTCGGGCGACACATCCGCATCCCTCCCGCTCCTTGCAGCAATGGTTCGAGGATGATGGCGGCGTAAACCTCGGGCGCCCTCGCTAGCTTATCCCTGATCGCTTGCAGTGCATTGGATTCCTTGAGGTCGACATCCGCGTCAGCGGTCCACGTTTCCGGAAACGGAAGGCGGTCTACGGCGAAAAGTAAGGGTTCGAAGGCATCGGAAAAGACGGAACGTGCTCCGGCCGCCATCGCACCGAAGGTGTCGCCATGATAAGCCCCATCAAATGCAAGGATTCGGTTCCGAGCAGGTTCTTGACGATTGCGCCAGTACTGCCAAGCCATTTTCAGGGCCACTTCGACAGCCGTAGATCCATTATCACTAAAAAACACCGTATTCAGCGAGGACGGCAGATGGGATGTGAGCTTCGCGGCGAGTTCTTCGGCTGGCGGATGCGTGAATCCGGCGAAAATCACATGTTCCAAGGTTTCGGCTTGCCGGGCGATGGCAGCAGAAATAACAGGATTCGAATGACCGTGCACATTCACCCACCAAGAAGAAATGGCGTCGATCAGTTCGAGTCCGTCTTCGAGCGTGAGTACTGAACCCTGACCTTTCACCACCTTCAGCGGTTCAACGGCAGAATGAAGCGGCGTGAACGGATGCCAGATGCGATGATCAGCCAATGGTGATGCGGTTTACGTCGATGGGATCCATCCATGGGATTTCGGCCAAAACGCGGACTTTCCCTATTTCCTGTATATCTCGAGTGTTCAGCGGATGGGGATCGCCGATCAAGACCACCCCCAACACCGGAAGCCGCTTTTCGCGAAGGAGGTGTAGTGATAAAAAGGTATGATTCAAGGTTCCAAGAGTCGTTCGGGCCACCAAAACCACCGGCGAGGCATAGTAGCGCATCAGATCGAGCATGGTGCGGTGGTTGTTGAGCGGGACCAGGAGTCCGCCAGCCGCTTCCATCACCAAGGATCCATGGTACTCCGGCAATTTGATGGACCGCATCGCGATAGACATCCCCTCTTTTTCGGCGGCTTGATTCGGAGACAGTGGCGCATGCAAGCGAAGCGCGGGTTCAAGAATCCGATCTTCGGGCATGCCGGTGAGTTTTCGCACGGTATCGGAGTCGTCATCTTCCGGATAACCGCTTTGAACCGGTTTCCAGTAGTTGGCATGGAGTTGGTTCACCAGAATGGCCGACACGACCGTCTTCCCGACATTCGTGTCTGTTCCGGCGACCCAGATCCGCTCAGGCCAATCGCTGAATGAGCGCATAGGTGATGCCGTAGGTGATGGTGAAATTCCGGCGGCGTTTCGACAACCAGACTTCCTGAATCTTGCGGACCGTTCCCGGCGCCGGACGGTCGTTCTTCGGTTTCACATCCGCGCCGATCCGTTTCAGATGTGTGAAAAAGTCCAAGGGTGATTCGTATGTCTCCTTGCATATCTCATTCAGCACCAATGTCTTATATTTCAGACCCATGTGCGTCGCCACATCCGGTTTCGGAAGAGAATTTCCGGTAAATGGCACCTTCGCTTCACGACACAAGGATTTCCATTGCGGAAAACTCTTGCTGTTGAAGTAGGATATGGCGATGAGTCCGCCGGGCTTGAGCGATTGTCCCAAGGTGTTCAACGTGGTTGGAAGATCTTCCACCCATTGGACGGTCAGGCCGGATAACAGCAATCCATATTCCGAATTGGCCTTGAAATCCTGGATATCCATTTGTCGGAACACCGTCGTATCTGGAAGTTTATGGCTGAGTTTGGCACGGCACACATCCAGCATGTCAGGGCTCAAGTCGGTCACTTCCCGCGGATAGGGCGCGAACCACTTTGCGGTCCGTTCGGTGATGAAGCCCGTGCCGCATCCGAATTCAAGAACAGGTCCGTTCACATATTTCGTGAACGGTTTGAGGAATTCCACCAGCCGGTCGGCGGCTTTGCGCTGAACCAAGGCATACGTGTCGTACTGATGCGCGGCGGATCCGAAGGATCCGGCCACTGACGATTTCATCCCAATGCTTTCTTCAACGATTTCCAACACCAATCCGATTCTGTGATAGGTAGCGCGTGACTCTCGCCCGGATGGATCGTGAGGGGATATCCCAGGCGCTGGGCTTTGTCCAACGAGACGATCCGATCCTGACGGGCATGAAGGATAACCATTTTTCCACATCTGCGCATCACAGAACTTGCGAATTCACTCTCTTCCAGAAGGATCAGATCGTCGCTGAGTTTGGCGGCATCTTGGAAAGCAGGAATTCCTCGCCCCTCGTCTCCTGAATTCTCATAGAAGGCTTGAAGCACCGGCACGACCCCCATCCGCAAACGGTCTCTCATGCGACGCGTGGTACGTTTCTCGATGTCGGAATCGCAAAATCGGTCGAAGCCGCCAATCACCACCCAGACATCGGGCATGCCCATGGAATCTGGATCGAAAAACACGTGTCCCAAGCTATGGGTGACCAAGATTCTGCGTCGATCTGTCGTGAAGCTCGGTTCGTTCGGGGTTCCGAAGTAGCCACGGTCGTAATGATGGATGATATCCGATTCTGGGATGAGTTTTTTCCACGACCCCCAGGCCGACGCGTCATATCCCCATCCGTGGATGAACAGCCATTCAGAGCTCATGGGCGTGCCATATGCTCAATCAGCGCGTCGATCTGCCCTTGGGTGTGGATGGCCGATACCGTGAAGCGGATGCGGGCTGTGCCTTCTTCCACGGTTGGCGGACGAATCGCTTGGGCCAGAAATCCGGCTTTCATCAGGTTTTCGGCCACCATCATCGCGTCTTCATCTGATCCAATCACGGCGGGGACGATCGCACTTTCGGAGTTGCGGGTCGGGTAGCCATGGCGCGTCAATCCGTTGCGAAGCGCATGGGCCATCGCGAACACATGCGAGCGTTCGGTGTTTAGCGAAGGCATCAGATTCAACGCCCCGAGACTAGCACCCAATACTGCCGGTGGAAGCGATGTGGAATAAATGAATCCTGCGCTGAAATTGACCAGATACTCGCGGATGTCGGGTTCGCACGCCACGAACGCCCCGAAAGACCCGAAGGCTTTCCCGAACGTGCCAACTACGATATCCACACCTGGTTTACCGAAGCACATGCCACGTCCTTTCGGACCCATCAATCCGATCGAATGGGCTTCATCTACCATCAGGATCGCATCATGTTTGTCGGCGAGGTCGATGAGGGCATCGATGTCGGCCAAATCCCCATCCATGCTGAACACGGATTCGGTGACAATGATTTTTCTCGCGGTTGATTCCGCATCATTCTTCAACAGCGTTTCGAGATGGCTCACATCATTATGCCGATAGCGCCGCAATGTGGCACGTGACAGCAATGCGCCTTGGTACAAGCTGTTGTGATTGAGCTTGTCGAAATACAAGATGCTGTCGCGGTTGGCCAATGCCGGCAGGACCGACGTGTTCATCTGAAAGCCAGAGTTGAACAACAGTGCCGATGGCCGATCCGCAAATGCCGCCATTCCCTGCTCCAACTGTTCATGGAGCTGCAAGGTGCCGGAAACCAGTCTCGACGCGCCTGAGCCGGCGCCAAAGCGTTCCAGCGCGGCGCGAGCGGACTCTTTAACGGCAGGATGCGATTTCAGGCCGAGATAATCGTTCGAGCAGACATTCACCCAAAGGCCGTCATCCGGATGGCGATGCGCGGTGCGCAAGCGATGTGAGGCCTTGCGGTCGTCCAAGGCCTGCCGAATGAACTCGAAACGCGGTTTCACAAAATGGGTGTGGTTCGGAAGGTGCGGGCGATGGCTTCGAACTGATACACATAGCGCCGCTGCTTGTATTTGGGAGAAAACTGTCCGTATTCGATGAAATAAAGTCTGCGCTGCTCATCATCATACATCACATACGACATGAATGGACCGCCCATCGATTGATCCGACATCACCCAGATGCCACGGGTTTCATAGGAGTTACGTCCGTTGATAGTCATGAAACGCGTCTCATGGGCGCGACGGTAATCGGTGGTCACATAGGAATCTTCACGCGAACCGCGCATGTACAATTGATTGAGGCTGTCGCGACGGGCATTGATCCAGTCTTTGTTCACGAATTCGATGTTGTCCACGTCATCGATCCAATGAAACCAGATCCAGCGGTCGTTATCGGGAAGGAACCGGCGCATGGTGAGGAAGTCGGTGGTGTCGATGCCCACCCGGTAATCATGTTGGATGCGGATGCTGAATCCGTGGTCCTGAAAGATGGAATCGGCCAATAAGACTTGCTCTCCGCGGCGATACACATCGAACTCATGACGCGGCAACTCCACTTCATGCAGGCTTTTGACGATAGTTTCGTTGTTCTGAAGGATCTTTTCGATGAGTTCTTCTCGGTTGTTCGCGACAATAATGAGGATGAATTGATCGCGATACCAACGGTCGCGCAGTGGAAACACGAATTGTTGTCCCGTACGGACGCGCTCTTTCACGCCCTCGCTGAGCAAGGAGCTCACATATCGACCCACATTCGAACTGTCTTGCAGGTGAGAGACCAGAACTAGATTCTTATGCTTCTGATGTTGGTCCACATCTTTGTTGGTCTTGATCGTGCGGAATTGGATATCGAACAGGGGTTCCGGACGAGGAATGGTTCGAATGTATCGGCCAATGGTGTTGCGAACCGCATCCCCCACAGGGTCGTCCACATGCGAACTATCCATCACCACCAAGACTTCAGATACCGCACCGATGGCGGCTTCGCGGTAATCACCACCGCATCCTTGCACAATAAACGCCACGACCAGTAGTGCGGCAATGGTATTCAAAAAACGATACATGACCTGAGATTTAGGCTCCGGTTTTGATGGAGCGTACGAATTGAGCCACCCGTTCCGTCCAGTCCGGGTTGGGGTAATGCGCGCGAATCGTTTCAATCAGCGCACTCCCTATGATAAAGCCTTGCAAGCCAGATGCAATGCGTTTCGCATCCTCATGCGATTTGATGCCGAATCCGACCAATACAGGATTTTTTGTGATGTTGGCGCGAACCCGATCTTTGAATCGGTCAACCGATTTCTGGACATCTCCCCCATCCCGCGCACCGGTCACGCCGGTCACGGACACGCAGTACACGAAGCCGGTGGACAACGAATCGATCATCCGCATCCGCTCATCGGTCGTATTTGGCGCCACTAAGAAAATGAAATCCAGCCCGTTCGCGTCGCACAACCGCTTCACCCGGGCGGATTCTTCAACAGGGACATCCGGTAGAATCACACCATCTGCTCCTGCTTCGGCCGCATCTTTGAAAAAGGCATCGAAGTCATAGCGGATCACCGGGTTCACATACCCCATCAGAATGATCGGGATGGTGGATGTGGCTCGGATCTCGCGCACCATCTGCAAGATCTGCGGGATGCCGACGCCGTTTTGGATCGCCACATCGGATGCATATTGAATCGTCGGACCATCCGCCAGCGGATCGCTGAACGGCATGCCCACTTCAATGATATCCGCGCCAGATTGTTCGAGTTTGTGAACCAGATCGACGGTGGAATTGGCTTCGGGAAATCCGGCCGTGAGAAACAGGCTGAAAACCGATTCGTCTTTCTTTTGGGAAAACAGATGTTGGATGCGGCTCATGAAAAGAAATACTTGGAGATGGTGCCCATGTCTTTGTCGCCTCGACCCGAGCAATTCACAACAACGATATCGCTGGCGGATGTGGTCGGCATCAGGGTTTCGAGGTAGGCGAACGCATGACCGGTTTCAATGGCGGGGATGATGCCTTCGAGGCGGCTGGCTCGCTGCACGCCGGCCATCGCTTCGTCGTCGCTCACCGGGACATACGTCACGCGGTGGATGTCGTGCAAATAGGAATGCTCGGGTCCCACACCTGGATAATCCAATCCGGCGCTGATGGAGTGGGCGAGCGCGATTTGTCCGTCGTCGGTTTGAAGCAGATAGCTCAGCGAGCCATGCAACACACCCGGTGAGCCTTTGGCGAAGGTTGCGGCGGTTTGTCCGCTTTCCACGCCGTGTCCGCCGGCTTCGGTGCCAATCAAACGAACCGACGCATCTTCGATGAACGGATAAAAAATGCCCATCGCGTTCGAGCCGCCTCCAACGCATGCGACCACGACATCCGGCAGTTTGCCTTCGATCTGCAAGAGTTGGCGCTTCGTCTCATCGCCGATGATGCGATGGAAATTGCGAACCATCATCGGGTATGGATGCGGCCCTACGACCGATCCAATGATGTAAAATGTAGTATCCACGTTCGTCACCCAGTCGCGGATGGCTTCGTTGGTGGCATCTTTCAATGTTTTAGATCCGCTATGAACCGGAACAACCGTCGCACCGAGGAGACGCATGCGGTCGACGTTCAGTTTTTGGCGTTCGGTGTCTTCCGCGCCCATGTAGACAATGCATTCCAGCCCGAATTTGGCGCAGACCGTTGCCGTGGCCACTCCATGCTGACCGGCCCCGGTCTCGGCGATGATGCGTTTCTTGCCCATGCGGCGGGCAAGCAGTACTTGTCCGATCGTGTTGTTGATCTTGTGAGCTCCGGTATGGCAGAGGTCTTCGCGCTTGAGATAGATTTTGCCTTTTCCGTAATGCTCGGTGAGTCGATCGGCCAAGGTGAGTGGCGTGGGTCGGCCGACATATTCCCTAAGCAGGTCAAGATATTCGGTGTCGAACGAGGGATCTCGTTGTGCTTGGGCATAGGCTTCTTCCAACTCGACCAACGCAGGAATGAGGATTTCCGGAACGAATTTGCCCCCATAATCACCGAAATAACCGGTTTCAGAAGGGACGTTGTACGATGGATTCATGAATTCAAGGATTCGATGGTTTCAAAAAAATCAGCAAGTTTGGACATGTCTTTCACACCGGGAGAGGTTTCGAGGCGACTAGACGCATCCACCCCGAATGGGTAAACCGTCTCAACCAAGTCGGTCACGTTTCCGGCATGCAGACCGCCCGACACGAAAAACGGCACACCCGGATCGAAATCGATCAGGATGTCCCATGCAAAAGTAGAACCCGTTCCACCGGACTGACCGTTCGTCTTCGTATCGAATAAGAAATAAGCCACACTGTCGCGGAATGGTGCAGTGAGCCGCATCAGATCATCGGCCGACGTCGTCTCATCCACGCCGAACGCTTTGATCACCGGCTTGTCGAGCATGGATATGTACTCGGGCGATTCGTCGCCATGGAGTTGGATCATCGACACGCCAGACACCTTCACATACTCGATCACATCATCCAAAGGCTGATTCACAAACACGGCGACGGTTTTCGGTCCGTGCACCCAGTTGATGATGTCCTTCACCTTTTCTGCGGGGATGTGCCTCGGACTCCCCGGATATGCGATGAAACCGAGGAAATCGGCCATGGCTCCGGACGCGAAACGGGCGTCTTCAAGGCGTGTGAGTCCGCAGATCTTGGTCTGCACGTGGTAATCGGGATCTACAATCATGAAAGTATTTTGGTTAAAGCCTTGCCCGGATGGACTTGGCGCATGAAATGTTCGCCGATCAATGCGGCGTTGATGTTGTGTTCGCGAAGAGTTTGGATGTCGGCTGGCGTGGTCAAGGCACTTTCGGAAACGGTGGCCACATTTGCAGGAGCCGTTTTCAACAGCGCCACACCACGATGCACATCCACCTCAAACGTGCGCAGATCGCGGTTATTGACACCGAAAATTCGTACTTGGTTGAAATCGATGGTCGCCACATCCGCCGCGTCGTAGGCCTCGACCAAAATTTCGAGTCCGGCTTCGGAGGCGGCATGATGCAGCTCGGCCAATTGGGAGCCGCTCAGCACCGTCGCGATGAGGAGGATCGCATCCGCACCCCATCCCTTCGCTTCTTCGATCTGATACTCATCCACAATGAAATCTTTCCGAAGCACCGGGATGCTCACTTCGCGCGAAACCGTAGTTAAATACTCCCCCTTTCCTTGAAAAAAGGGCTCGTCGGTCAGCACGCTGATGGCGGCCGCACCGGCTTCCTGATATTGCGCGGCGATGCGTTGCGGATCAAAATCCTCACGGATCAATCCTTTGGATGGAGATGCTTTCTTGATTTCGGCCAGAATGCGCACATCATCTCCCTTCAAGGCATTGTACAGCGAGCGCCGCGGACGATGATAATCCGCGAAGTCACAGAAATCGGCCTTACCCACCTTCCGCTTGCGGGCAATCAGATCCTCTTTCGTTTGGGCGATGATGCGGTCGAGGATGGTCATCTGCTGGCACGGATGTAGGTGGTCAGTACCTGTTTCGCGGAGCCAGACATCACGCTTTCGCGAGCTAGCTCAATGCCTTCCGTCAAATTTGGGGCTTTTCCGGACAGCTCGATCGCTTTTCCGGCATTCAGAAAAACAACCTCATTTTGAGCGCGGGTGCCGTTTCCATCGAGAATCGCACTAAGAATGGCGGCGTTCTCGGCCGCATCCCCACCTTTCAAATCGTCGGAATCGGATTTCGCAAGTCCATGGGCCGACGCATCGAGGCGATACGGCGAGCGAAGTAGGCGTCCGTGGATTTCATACACATCGGAAAGGGATGTGGTGCTGAGTTCATCCAATCCGTCGTGCGAATACACGGTTGCCGCGGCTTCCGAATCCAAGTGGACCAAGATATTGGCCATGGTTTCGGCGGTTTCGCGGCTGTATGCGCCGATCAGTTGGCGTTTCACACCGGCAGGATTCAGCAACGGACCCAGAATGTTGAAAAAGGTCCGCATCCCCAATGATTTCCTCACCGGACCCACATGCTTCATCGCCGGATGAAACAGCGGAGCGAAAAGAAACGTGATTCCTGCTTCCTGAAACACCTGTTCCGCTTTTTCTTTGCCGAGCATGGCGTTTCCACCTAAGGCCTCAAGCACATCCGCGCTGCCGCTCCGGCTCGAAATGCTGCGGTTTCCATGCTTGATGACCGGTACTCCGGCTCCAGCCACCACAAACGCCACCGTCGTCGAGATATTGAAACTACCAGAATGATCGCCGCCGGTTCCGCATACATCCACCGCGCCGGTCACATCCACCTCCACCGGAATCGCCGCATAGCGCATCACATTCACGAACGCGGTGAGTTCATGGATGCGCTCGCCCTTGGCACGCATCCCGAACAGGAAGGCCGCGATCTGACTTTCAGGCACATCCCCCGAAATGATATTCGTCAGCGCGGATGAGGCTTCTTCAGCGGTCAGATCCTCACGGTTCGCCAGCTTATGCAAGATGTCATTCATGCTCATGAGGCCAACCAGTTGCGCACCAGCTTCGGTCCTTCGACCGTCAGAATGCTTTCGGGATGAAATTGAATACCCTGCACCGGATGCTCCGCATGCCGAAGTCCCATGATCACTCCATCATTCGTTTCGGCGGTGATGGTCAGGGATGCGGGAAGATCGTCCCTCCTCACCACCAAGGAATGATAGCGCGTGGCGGTGAATCCTTGCGGGATGTCGGCGAAAATGCGTTCGCTGTCATGAAAAATATCGGATGTTTTTCCATGCATGAGGGATGGAGCGTGAATCACGGCACCACCATAAACCAAGCCGATGGCTTGATGTCCCAAGCACACGCCCAACATCGGAATCTTGGGTCCGAGGCGGCGAATCAGTTCCACCATGATGCCCGCATCTTCGGGTCGACCCGGACCTGGAGACAGTAAAATCTTCTCCGGATTCCATGCTTCCACTTGGTCTACCGTCACCGCATCATTGCGTTCCACACGATAGTCATCCGTATGCTGTGCAACGAGATGAACCAAGTTGTATGTGAAACTATCGTAATTATCGAGAATCAAAATCATAGAGAAAATTGTCTTAGAATTCCGGTCGCTTCGCGGATGGGTTTCATGACCGATTCCGCCTTGGCACGGGCCGCATCGCCTCCGGATTTGAGCACAGCCAACACATGGGCTTCGTCGTTTTGTAAAGCTTTTCGAGTCTCGCGCGCATCTTGGAAATAGTCTTCAAGCAATCCCAACAAGTCCTTTTTCGCGTGACCGTACCCATAACCACCCGCGCGGTATTTTCGTGCGATGTCGGCCGTGACGGATGCATCCGCCACTAGTCTAATCAGCGCGAACACATTGCACGTTTCAGGATCTTTAGGGGATTCCAAAGGCGTGGAGTCGGTTTGAATCGACATCACTTTTTCTTTCAGGACTTTTCCTTCATCGAAGATGCCGATCGTGTTGTCATAGGACTTCGACATTTTGCGTCCGTCGATACCCGGCACCGTGGCCACTTCTTTCACGATATGGGCTTCCGGAAGCCGTAGCAATTCCTCACCATAGGTGTTGTTGAACTTGATGGCCAGATCGCGCGTGATTTCGATATGCTGTTTCTGATCCGCCCCTACCGGCACGAGATCGGAATGATAAATGAGGATATCCGCTGCTTGAAGGATGGGATACGTGAATAAGCCCACATTCGCACCGAGTCCTTGGGCCACTTTGTCCTTATAAGAGACAGCTTTTTCCATCAGGCTGACCGGAGACATCGTTCCCAGCATCCAAGCCAATTCCGTGACTTGCGGAACATCACTTTGCACGAAAAACGTGCATTTGGATGGATCCAAGCCCAATGCCATATAATCAATGGCGATGTCGAGCGTGTGGCGACGCATGAGGGCGCCATCATGCCGCGAGGTCATCGCATGATAATTCGCAATGAAATAATAGGCCTCCCCTTGGTTTTGAAGCGCGATATGCTGCTTCATGGCACCGAAGTAGTTGCCGATATGTAATCGCCCTGAAGGCGTGATACCCGATAAGATGGTCATGATGTCATGTTCAGTGCCAGGCTCAAGGCTTCCACCAAGGCTCCGGCTTTGTTCACGGTTTCGTCATATTCGTTTTGAGGCACCGAATCGGCAACGATTCCGGCTCCCGCTTGGATGTACACGGTATCGCGTGTGGCCACCATCGTGCGGATCGCGATACAGGTGTCCATGTTTCCGCTGAAATCGAAATAACCGACGGCACCTGCATAAGGTCCGCGTTTGGTCGATTCCAAGGCATCAATGATTTGCATCGCCCTTACTTTGGGCGCGCCGCTGACGGTTCCGGCAGGGAAACACCATTTCAGGGCATCGACAGCGGATTTGTCCTTAGCAAGGTCTCCCCTCACATCGCTCACGATATGCATCACATGGGAATAACGGACCACAATTCGATCCCGCACCAGATGCACGCTACCTGCCGTGGAAATGCGGCTCAGATCATTCCTGCCTAGATCCACCAGCATGATGTGCTCGGACAATTCTTTCGGGTCGGCCATCAGATCGGCTTCCAATGCCGCATCTTCCTCATCACTTTTCCCGCGCTTGCGGGTCCCGGCGATCGGCAGCACTTCCGCTTTTCCATCCTGCACGCGCACCAATACTTCCGGCGAGGATCCGACCAGCGCGAACCCATCGAAATCCAGATAAAACAAGTATGGGGATGGATTCACCATCCGAAGCGCCCGATACAACATGAAACGATCGCCTGTGAATCCTTTGCTGAACCGCTGACTCAGCACCACCTGGAAAATATCTCCCTCATAAATGTGGTTCTTCGCAGTCTCCACCATCTCGGCGAACCGCTCCGGTGTCGTATTGCTTTTCAGAGGCTCGGGCGATAAGGAGAATGGTGTGGATCCGGATTGGTCCCCCATCGCCACATCCTGCATCCGATTCAATGAGTCTTGCGCGGCGTCATACGCGGCTTGAACATCCTCATCCCCATTCAATCGAACGGTTTTGATCAGAATGATGCGGTGTTTCACATGGTCGAAGGCGTACACCTCATCATAAAATCCCCAGATGGCATCGGGCAGGCCCAGATCGTCGTTCGGCACATCCGGAAGGTGTTCGGTGAAGCGGACCGTATCGTAGCTCGAAAACCCGACCGCACCCGCAGTGAAGCGTGGCAGATCGTTGATTTTCGGCTCGGTGTATTCGTTGGTCAACTCGTGCAAAACATCATAATAGTCGGATGCGGGATGCTCCCAAGTCGTTCCATCGCGCTCGACGGTGAGTTTGGCCTGCTTCAGATGAAGCGTCTGATATGGATTTCGTCCGATGAACGAATAACGAGCCAAGTGCTCGCCCCCTTCCACTGATTCAAGCAAAAACGGGAATTTGGCGCCGGAGCGGATTCGCAAAAACAGGGACACCGGCGTGAGCACATCGGCCAGCAGCATCCGGTGGACCGGAATGGCCGTGTGTGTTTTCGCATACTTTCGGAAGGTCTCGAACGTCATAAGGGTTTAATCAAACAGAAAAGACAAAAAAAAGCCCGCGTCAGCATACTGAAGCGGGCTTGGGAGAATGTCGGAATTTGTTAAAAACACACCATCAGCCACACCGCTTCACGCGATTGGCCACCACCAGGGATTGTTGGAATGGATGTGTTTCATGATGGGTTGAAATTATTGCAATAGGCAACGAATTGCAAATTTGGTTATACTTGAAACTCATAAAAATGGTGATTTTGCAACGTATCCGGTTTATTCCCCTGCTTTTTTCACTGGCGTTCCTGTCGTGCGATTCGGAACCCGGTCTGCCAACCCAGAGTCCTTCCGATTACCGGCTCTCCCAACTGACGATCCAACCGAACCCGATCGTGTTCACACCCGAGCAATCGGTAAAAGACACGACCGTGCAAGTCCGATTCCAGGTACGGGTGATGGATGGTGTCGCCGGCGGTCCGAATCCGTCCGTTCTGGTCTTCGATTCATCGAACGATGTCGCCATCGCTGAAGCCGTGATGACACCCGTCTCCGGGTCCACCGACTTGTATGAACATGTGATGTCGATTGCGACGACCACCACCTCCATCCGATCCTTCAATGTGTCTGTCTACATGGTGGATGTGGACGTGCCGGTATCCAACAGCATTAGCGGTCAGGTCTCCATCACTGGATTTTCCACAGGCCGACCCATTCTTCTTTTCGAGCAAACACCGGCTACCGTAAATATCCCCACTTCCGGACAGCAGTCCTTCGATCTAAAAGCGAAAGTCGCCCATCCAAACGGACTTAGTGTGATCGAACGGGTTGAAGTAGCCATCCGCGGACAAAACGGAGTTGCCTTGTCTGGCTCGCCGTTTCAATTGTTCGATGACGGAAACCTGGGCACAACCGGAGATGTTGCCGCAGGCGATAGCTTGTACACACGGCGTTTCGTGATCTCTTCGAGCAACAATCCCGATACCTATACCCTGAAATACGTGGCGATCGACCGTTTCGGAGCGGCTAGCGACACTCTTACCGCCACCATGAGGTTCCAGTGATTCGAGTTCTTCTTGTTTGTCTACTATTGATGGCGCCTTCGGTGATGAACGCCCAGATCTATGGTCCTCGTCCGGAGCTGATGGCCCCATTCATCCAGAACAGCATTTCGAACATGGCGGCGTTCGGGGACACCTTATGGGTGGGACCGTCGCTGAACCGGAACATCGGTCATTCCAACAGCTGGTATGTGGCCGAAAACGCAGATACCGTGATCAATGGGCCGGGCCGCTTGTTTTCGATCTCGCTCGGGCAGGACACGATCGTGGCAGGCCTGGGGTTCTCCAAGGATGTTGGCGACGCGTCGATACAGACCGCTCTTGGGTTTTATGTGAGCGTGGACGGAGGCGACCAATGGCGGTATATCGAGCCACCATTGGATGCACTGGATGCCGATTCGATTTTGTATGGTGGTCGCTACATCGATGCTCTGCCGATCGTGGTGCCGGAACAATCGCCGCCATACAACGTGGATTTTCGCGGGGATGTGATTTTTTCCGCGTCGTGGGCCTCGGGAATTCGACGGTCTACGGATTTCGGCTTCACCTGGGAACGGATTCTCCTGCCTCCTACCGAGCTCGATTCTTTGGTCCCGGAACAGACATATGAGTTTTACTTCGATCCGCGTGTCCCTCAAAGCGGTTCCCCGAACCTCCCGATGTTTCGCAATGGTTGGCAGAACTTCCTCGGATTCAGCGTGATGATCGATGGCATCGGACGTGTTTGGGCCGGAAGCGCAGGCGGCATCAACGTATCCGACAATGCCTTGACCGCTCCCGCCGATTCCATCCGCTGGCGTCATTTTCGGGCCGGAATCGGAACCACGAGCATGATGGGCAATTGGATCATCCGCATCCGCGAACATCCTCTTACGGGCGATGTGTGGATGACGAACTGGATCACCGGTGATGGGGAATCGCAAGGAATCGTGGCCACATCCGACGGCGGACAGACATTCCGTCGCTATCTGGAAGGCGAGCGCATCAACGATATCGGGTTTCATGATGGCAAAATCTTCGCAGCAGGTGAGTTCAATCTGTTCATCAGTTCGGATGACGGCCAGACCTGGGAGCAGCGCACAGGCATCCGATCCACAAACGCTCGACTCAAGCCCAGCACATCGTTCCGGACTATCGCTTCAACGACTTCCCGCATGTATATCGGTACGAGCGACGGACTCATTTCAACGGCGGATGGTGGCGAAACGTGGGATATCCAACGTGTCGATTTTCCATTGTCGGGCAGCAATGTCCATACCGATGTGAATCGGGATGTGACCCATTATGCCTACCCCAATCCGTACAGCCGTTCACAGCATGATGTGGCGCGGATCCGATTCGAAGCCCAAGCCGGCGTATCAGCGTCCATCACTTTCTATGATTTCGGCATGAATCCCATCCGTACCATTCGCACGGATGGCGCGTCGATTGGCGTTTCGGGTGTGTATGAAGCGGAATGGGATGGGTTGGATGGAGCCGGACGCAAGGTGGCGAATGGTCCCGTCTTCTATCGGATCGATGCGGGTGGATCCATCCTGAACGGTAAACTTTTGGTGCTCGACTGATGCGAAATCTCACACTGCTACTTCTACTAGCGATGGCGGCGCCACTCATGGCTCAATCGGGCCAGTTTGCAGGCGCACCGTTCCGCGTGGGTCATTCGGCCTATGCGATGTCGTTGGGAAATGCGATGACAGCTTCCGGCAACTCGGGCATGTCGTATTTCAATCCGGCGCTTGCGGCAACAGCCGGCTCGAAGCAGTTTGAATTAAGCACGGCGCTGATGTCGTTCGATCGCAAACTGAGCGGACTCACCTTCACGACGAAACTCCCTCCTGCCGCCGGACTCACCATCGGCTTGGTCCATAGCGGTGTCAGCAACTTCGATGGTCGAACCTTGAGCGGATATCCGACCGAGCGCTTCGGCATCTACGAGGCGCAACTCTTCACGCAATTCGGAATTCGTGCAGGTAAAAACACGCAATTGGGAGTCGGATTCAAAATTTCAATGGCCGATTATGGAAATAATGTGGATCCGGCCAGATCCGTATCCCTAGACTTGGGAGTGCGCAGACAATTGACAGAGAATGCCGCGTTGGGCATCACCATACAAGACATCATCGGTTCTTACACCTGGAACACGCAGGAATTATGGGGAACCGTCGGGTCCAATCAGCAAGTCGACAAGTTTCCGATGCGGTTGAAGACCGGCTTGGAGTATCAGATCAAACCGATCAACGTGGTGGCCTACGGCGAGCTAGAACGACGCGTGTTGTTCGCATCGTACGAGGAAGTGAGCCTGTCCACATCCTTAGGTGAACCGTTCATGGTGCGCGAGACGGTCGACATCACCAACAAAGAGGATTTCCTCCGACTCGGCGCCGAGTGGTTCGCCCATGAACGCCTGCGTGTCCGCGCCGGGTGGCAAAGTGACGACCGTTGGGCGGCGGGCTTCAGCCTCCTCATCCCTCTGGAACGCTATATTCCGGTCATCGATTATACCGTGGCCAGCGAACCCGGACGCGTAAGCATCCTCCATCAATTCGCATTCCGATTCCAATTATGAGACCGATCTTCTTCCTGCTGATCCTCAGCCTGCCGATCACTGTTGTCTCACAATCCGACGGTGGCCTGCGTTTCTTGTCGATCGGCACCGATCCGGTTCAGCTTGCCAGCGCCGAAACGATGTCCGCATCCACGACCGGAGCAACAACTCTCTTCGCGAATCCGGCTCTGATGGGATTTGAAACGGGCTCGTCCCTCGGTTTGTCGAACACCTTCTGGCTCGATGGGGCCTACAATCGAACCGCCGCTTGGGTTCAACCATCCCGGTTCGGCACCTTCGGATTCGGCGTGCTGTCGTCCACCATTTCCGATATCGAGGCGAGGCAAACCCCGGGTCCGCCAGACGGCACATTCAATGTCACCTATCTGTCGTTCACCGGCGGATTTGCGAAGCAATTCGGGGCGGTTTCGGTCGGCGTGAACGCATCTTGGCTGTCGGAGCAACTTTTCGATTATTCTGCGACGGGTTACAGCGTAGGTGGTGGCATCGCCGCGCGCTTGCTGGATGATCGCCTCCGACTAGGGTCCACCGTTCAGCATCTTGGAAAAATGGACCCTCTGATCAGTCAATCCTCACCCCTACCATCGATTTGGAGAACCGGTGCGCGTGCCGACATCATTCAATTCTCGGTGAACGGCTCCTCTGAAATCCCCATCCTCATTTCAACGGCCGCCGATGTGCACGTGCCGTTGGATGATGAAGACGCCTATATGTCTGCCGCAATGAATGTGACGGTATCAGATGTGCTGACCTTTTTTGGTGGAATCCGCTCGGGCGACACTCGTCGTCCCTTCGGCACCGGGATGTCCGTCCAGTGGCAGAAATTCCGTTTCGCGTATGCCTTGGTACCCTTTGACTCCGGTTTCGGCATGACCCATACCTTGGGCATCAACATCGGCATTTGAAAAAAAACGCTAAAGAAACGCAGCAACCGAATACGGGCGCTGGCTGTTCACTATTTTGCGTTTATGAAATCTGTTCTGTGTTTGGCACTCGTCATTTTGTCGGTCACCTCGTGCTCTGGTGAGAAGATGGACGTGCGTCCTGCCCCGGAAATCGAATGGGTATCAATTGAAGACGGATTGAAGGATGCGAAAGAAAGCGACAAGAAGATATTGGTGAATGTCTACACCGATTGGTGCGATTTCTGCAAAAAAATGACGAATACGGTGTATCCCGACTCAACCGTACGTTCCAGCGTATATGAACATTTCGTATCGGTGGGATTGAACGCGGAATCCGAAAAGTTGGTGCGATATCAGGGTGAATCCCTCACCGAGAAGGAATTGGCCCGGAAATTGGGCATCCGCTCCTATCCGACCATGCTCTTTCTGAATTCAAACGGAGAGTTGATTCTTCAGTCGAACGGGTATATGCCGGCAAATGATTTCAACCGGATGCTGATGTATATGGGCACTAATGCCTACCTGACGATGGAATTCATCGATTACGTGCCCGATCACAGCACCGCGAAGCGTTAGTCGGTTGGTGTCGGATCGTCGCTCATGAACTCGGTCCAGAATTGGATGAGTCCGGTGAACAATCCTTTTCCGATGTACGCCACCATCGAAAGGATGAGGCCATCTTCCCTGAAAAAAATGAGCAAAGCGGTAGACGCCATGATCCAATACACTTTGAACTTGTCGACCGGCTGACCCCGTTTGAATCGGGGCAGTTTGTCGAAAGGCACCGCGCTCACCATCAGGACGGATAGAAGAATTGTCATCGGGATCAGCACTTGGTTCAATCCGTTTTCCAGAAACAGGAACCATTCCGGCACGTCGCGGAAAAACAGATAAAACGAAACGACCATACCGGCCTGAACCGGAATCGGCATACCCCGGAAGTGATGCGGTGATTCCTCTACTTTCGCTTCCACATTGAAACGGGCCAATCGGATCGCACCACACATGGCCGGCAAAGCAGCCAATAGGATGCCGATCGGTTGCGACAAGGCGAACAATCCATATTTGTACAAGAGCAACCCCGGAGCCACGCCGAACGAAACCACATCACTCAATGAATCCAATTCGGCGCCAAACTGACCGGATGAGCTGGTGAGGCGAGCCATGAACCCATCCAAACCGTCAAAAACACCGGCAAAGACAATCAACCAAGCGCCATTGACCAATTTTCCTTCTGAAATCATGACAATGGCCATGAATCCGCAGAACAGGTTCATCAAGGTGAAGAAGCTCGGCACCACGCCTTTGGGAATCGGCTTCTGAAACCGTGGCTTGATGCGGCTTTGATAGCGTTCTCTGACCGTACTGTTGCTCATCGGATACGTCCCAATATGGTTTCTCCGGCGACAGTGATATCGCCGATGTTCACATTCAATTCGATAGAATCGGGAATCAACAGATCCATTCTAGACCCGAATTTCATGATGCCGAAGCGGTCTCCGGCGGCAACCGTATCCCCTTCGTTGATATGAAAGGTGATGCGGCGGGCGATGAATCCGGTGATCTGCTTGAAATACATTTTCGTGCCAGATGCATGACGCACACCGAATTCGGCGCGCTCATTCAGCAGGGAGGCTTTTTCGTGCCAAGCGACGAGATACTCCCCCGGATGGTACATCTTGTATTCCACGACACCACTCAAGGGAATGCGGTTCACATGCACATTCATTGGTGACAGGAAAATGCTCACTTGTGTGACTTCCTCCTTCAGGTAATTCGCTTCGACCACGCGTTGGATGAGGATCACTTTTCCATCCGCCGGCGAAATCAACAGATTCGGATCTTGAGGTGTCACTCGATCCGGATCACGGAAAAAGAACACGGTGAAGCCGGTGATGAACACGGCTAAACCGAAGAACAACCATTGTGGCCAGGATCCCAACCACCATCCGATAGCGATAAAGACAATTGAAATGGCGGCGGCAATCCAGATCGTGGAATATCCGTCAGGTGCGAACTTCAAATCAGCCTCCGAAAAAGCGAAGAATATCGTTGAATGTGACGAAAATCATCAATCCGAGAACCAATACCATCCCCACCTGCTGCATCACCATGCGGAAACGGACGGAAGGTTCTTTGCGGACAATCGCTTCGTACACAAGAAATACAAAATGACCACCATCGAGTACCGGTATCGGCAACATGTTCATGATGGCCAGGGTGATGCTCAAGAATGCGGTGATGGTCCAGAAACCAACCCAACCGCTCCGGTCAGTGGCTTGACGTGTGACAGACGCGATGGCCAATGGTCCACCCAGATTTTCGCGAAGGGACACATCCCCGGAAAACAGAAGCCCGAAGCCGCTCAGAATGCCATTGGTCGATTCCCAGGTATTGGCCACACCGGCGCCGATGCCACCAAAAAATCCGTAGCTGACCGACACCACTCCGAACTGATCCACCGGATTTACAGGATAGATTCCAACGGTTTTGGAAACCGGTTCTGGCGTCACACTTACGGTGAGAGTATCGGTTTCACGCACCAAGGTGAGATCCATCGAGCCTTCGCTGCCTTTGATGAGCGTTGTGAGGTGGGTCCACCAATGGACGTCTTGTCCGTCCACCGCGATGATGCGATCGCCGCCTTGGATGCCGGCTTTTTCTGCGGCAGAACCCATCACGGTTGACGAAATGATGCTTGGAAGCGCGTTTTCAATCGAAATGAAATTCGGGCTGCTGTTGAGGCGGTCGATGAATCCGGCAGGTGCAGGAAGTTCCACAACCGCTTCGTCGCGCTCCACTTGAAAGACAATGTTCGATGAAGTAAGATCGGCGATTGAGAACAGGTTGCCGCCTTTGTACGTCTCAGGGCGGTTTCCATTCACTGAGATCAGGCGGTCGCCGGACCGGAATCCAACCTCATGAGCCAGCGATTCTTGCGGGATGTACAAGCTTCCGACATTCTCTGCAGGCACTTCTTGCGAGCCATAGGTCCAGAACATGCCCGTGTAGATCACGACAGCCAAAATCATGTTGAAAATCACACCGGCGGTAATCACAATCATCCGTTGCCAAACGGGTTTGCTGCGGTATTCCCAAGGCTGTGGCTCGGACTCGATGAACGACTCGTCCATGCTTTCATCGATCATACCGGAGATTTTCACATACCCGCCCAGTGGTGTTGCCGAAATACAATAGTCGGTATCACCTTTTTTGAACCCGAACAAGCGTGGTGGAAAACCTACGGAAAACCGCTCGACTCGCATCCCGAACCATTTGGCAGCGAGAAAATGCCCCAACTCATGAATCAACACAAGGATGAAAATGGCGCCGATGAAGATGCCGATGGTAGTTAGAACGGACAGGAAGGATTCCATCAAAGAAAAGATTGGTTATAGTGACGATGCCCGCGTACGGGTTTCTTGATTCACGAACGGCAGATCACTTAGTTGGATGGAACCACCGCTTGGCGTATGAGCCAAACAATCTTCCACCAAAGAAGCGATTCGAATATACGGAATTTCGTGGTTGAGGAACCGTTGCACCGCCACCTCGTTGGCCGCATTGAGCACGGCTGGAGAGTATCCACCGGCCACCATCGCCTCCATCGCCAACCTAAAACAGGGGAAACGTTCGGTATCCACTTGAGAAAACGTCAACTCCGTGGTTCGAGTCCAATCCACTCTTGGCGAGTCCAGCTCCCATCGATCGGGGTAACTGATCGCATACTGGATCGGCACTTTCATGTCCGGCATTCCCAATTGAGCTTTGATGGATCCATCGGTGAATTGAACCATCGAATGGATGATGCTTTGCGGATGGATGAGGGCTTCGATCTGGTCGTGGCGCAACTGAAACAGCCAATAGGCTTCGATCACTTCCAAACCTTTATTCATCAAAGTGGAGGAATCGATGGTGATTTTCGACCCCATGGTCCAGTTCGGGTGCGCCAAGGCATCGGCAACCGTAACCGTTGCCATCTGATTGATGGTGTGATTGCGAAAGGGCCCCCCGCTGGCTGTGATGATGAGCTTATCGACCCGCTCGATCGGTTCACCTACCAAACATTGAAGGATCGCAGAATGCTCCGAATCCACTGGCAACACCATCATTTTATCCAATCCGAGCCAAGGCTTTAGCAGTTCTCCACCCACCACCAACGATTCTTTGTTGGCAAGGGCCACTCGTTTCCCGCTTGTCAAAGCCACATGGGTCGGAAAAAACCCGGAAAACCCGACCAAACTGTTCACAACGGTATCGGCGTCCGTGGCTCGTACGGCATCCAGAAGGGCATTCTCACCATGCAAGATGGTCGTTCCGTCCAAACCCATTTCCTTTTGCATCAGATTGTACCCGTCTTCCGATTCGATGACCGCCAACAGCGGTTTGAATTCGCGAATCTGTGCCGCAAGCAACTCCCAATTCCGATTGGCCGTGAGCAACGATACCGACAACCGATGTGGATGCTGGCGAACCACTTCCAGCGTTTGGGTACCTATGGAGCCGGTTGAGCCAAGTACGGCAAGAGAATGAAGCGTCATGGACGGAGTATAGGTGTTTGATTCGTGATCATCGCCAACATTCGTCCAGCCGATTCTTTTTCACGGCGAAACGACCAGAATAAATCGGGATGTTCGACGGTACATCGCCCATCTCGAGTAAGATTGGTCGGATTCAGCCCTGCGGAAATCAAGTCCGCTTCCAAAAATCCGCCAAGGTCCACATGGGGTTTTTTGAATCCTTCGCGATGCACGAATTGATCGGGAAACTGGACCGCGACCTCCTCTCCCACTTCGAAGGATTGGATTCCGATGCACGGACTGATCCAGGCAACGATATCCTGCGGATTCGAGCCCGCTTCAATCATTCGTTCGATGGCGTTGTGATGGATTCCACCCACCGCGCCACGCCAGCCTGCATGAACCGCCGCTACGATGCCATTTACCGGGTCTGAAAATAGGATGGCGGCGCAATCGGCCACTTTGATGCCGATTGTGAGACCTGGTGTGCGGGTAATCAATCCATCGGTATCGGTATATAAGCCATTGCGAGAGACCCAGGTCACCTTCTTTCCATGCACCTGTTTGGCAACGGCCATAATCTTTGGATCCGGCGTTTCGAGGCTGTCTCGTAATGTGAAACGTGCATCGACGGGTAAATTCAGTTTAAGCGATAACATCAACAGCCTCCTCTGGCATATCCATTCCTGTCCATAATCCGAAACTCAACGCGGCCTGACCCACGAACATCTCCATCCCTCCGATCACGTCTCCCTGTTTCTCCAAAATCTGTGACATGAAGGGCGTGACGCGAGGAAAGTAGATCAAATCATATCCGATGCGTTCAGGATCCGGTGGAAGTTCGAATCCATCCAAAGGTGATTTTCCCTCATGACTCGGTAAACCCAGCGGAGTGGCATTCACCCACAATTTGGCATCCATTCCGTGTTCCATCCAATTCGAATAGCTTAGTTGTTGCTGATCAGCAGGATCCGGCGTTCTGGAAACCGCGTACACCTGTTTCAATCCCATCCATTTTAGAGCGTGGATGACGGCCTTCGCCGCGCCTCCGGACCCGAACACAACCGCCGAGCCGTCGCGCAACCGTTCCGCGGCAGGTTGCAAGGGAAGCAGGAAGCCGGGTAGATCCGTGTTGTAGCCAATGAGCTTCCCGTCACGTGGAACGACTGTGTTCACAGCGCCGATCGACGCCGCTAGGGAATCGAGCTCATCCATATACGGGAGGATGGATTGCTTATGGGGAACGGTGACGTTCGCACCACGGAACCGGGGCGACCGAAACACATCCCTCACCAAATCCAGATCTTGCTGTGAAAAAAAGACGAGCTTCAGCAGCGGATAAACCAGGTCCTGTCCGGGCTTAATG
>CAYPOI010000041.1:0-23687 GCA_964412365.1 uncultured Chitinophagales bacterium
ATTTCGGGATCGTTCGGATCCAGAACATCCTTATCGATGGATATCGACATCAATTCTCGGTTGCCATTCGCGGTGACGCGTACCATGCCTCCACCCACTTCGGAGGTCACTTCAATCAGTCCAAGTTCCGATTTCACGCGTTCCATCTGTTTTTGCATGTCTTGGATCTTGCCAAACATATCGGCCATGTTCATCATCGGATATCCTTAGTAATCGAGCTCCGCACCGAAGACATCCACGATCATCTTCAGTTTCGGATCTTCTTGTTGTAGTTTTCTAAATCGGGCGTAGGGATCGTCTTGCACGGCTTTGGGGCGCGACGCATTCAATGTGAATTCGAGCGTGAGCATGCGACCCAAAACAGACTTCCAGCACACCATCAGATCCCGTTGATTCACCTGAAGGATGTTTCGCGAAAATTCATCATCGCACTCGAGCGTGAGCAGTTCGCCTTTGATGTCAATCACCTGACTGCGGATCAAGCTGTGCGAAATCGACATCTTGCACGTCTTTTTCACTTCATCGATGTAATCGGTCCAAGCGGCTCGGATGTCGTGCAAGAACAACTCCTTCAACTCGACTTCATCCTCCTCCACTTGGGCCGCAAGCGCCAATCCGCCTTCGATTTTGCCGGATGTGTGATGTTCTTCATCCAGATTCACCGAACGAAGCGAATTCGTGGGGCGAATCGCGGGGGAGCCGAAGAGTGCGGAGGAAGGGGCCGATGGCATCGACCCTTTGGGAGTTACGTTTGACGATGTCGGGGCCGATGGCTGGGTCGGCGCTGATCGGGACGGCACTGTCGGAGTCGATGGCACCGTCCCTCCTGTTTGTGGCGACGCTTTCAGCGCCTCCATCAACTCACTCAGCCCTTTTGCTCTCGGCATTGTGGTGAGTTTGAGCAACGCGAGCTCGACCTGGATGCGCGGTTGTGCCGCTTCCCGGATCTTGAACTGGGCTTCGCTCACGAGGTGCATCATGCGAAGTACGTCTTCTTCGGAAAAATGGGATGAGGCCGTCATCAAACGTTGCTTGGTCTCGTCGGTGGCTTCCACGAGGTACAGATTCTTGGCATCGCGGGCCATGTACAGGTTGCGGAGCATCTCTGTGAGCGCGATGAGCAATTCCTGCATGTCGTTGCCTTGCTGCAACAACGAGTCGAGAATGGATAGCACGCGCGAGCTGTCGTGCGCGCGGATGGACTCGATGATGTCGAATAGCGTGTCCTGACCCACGATGTTTAAGGCGCTGAGCAGGGCTTCATGCGTCACGGTAACGCCGCAGAACGCGATCACTTGATCCATCAGGCTGAGCGCGTCGCGAAGGGCTCCATCCGCCTTACCGGCGATCACATGCAACGATTCATCGTCGATGGTGATGGATTCTTCCGCGCAGATGTGTCGCAGGCGCTCGACAATCTCGCCTACCTTGATGCGTCGGAAATCGAAGCGCTGGCATCGCGAGAGGATCGTGGGCAGCACTTTGTGAGGCTCGGTGGTCGCGAAAATAAAGACCACATACGATGGCGGTTCTTCCAACGTCTTCAGCAAGGCGTTGAATGCCTGCTTGCTGAGCATGTGGACCTCATCGATGATGTAGACTTTGTAAATGCCTTTCTGGGGCGGAACACGAACCGTGTCGCGCAGGCGATGCACGTCATCCACACTGTTGTTGGATGCGGCGTCGATTTCGATGATGTCGAGGGTTGAGCCAAGCGCTTCCCCATCCACCGAATCGTCAATTCCGTTGATCATGCGGGCCAGAACCCGCGCCATGGTCGTTTTTCCTACGCCTCTCGGCCCGCTGAACAGATACGCATGATTCAGGCGTTTCTGACCGATCGCGTTCCGGAGCGTACTGCTCACATGTTCTTGTGAAACAATATCTTCAAAGGTGCGCGGACGGTATTTTCGAGTGAGCGCTTTGTAGGTATCGGACATGACCGCAAGCTAACGAAAAAACCCCGGACGGAGAACCGCCCGGGGCTTCATCCGCTTATTTTTTGTCTTTGATACGAGCCGCTTTACCACGCAATTCGCGCAAGTAATACAGCTTCGCACGGCGCACACTTCCTTCTTTTTTCACGTCCATTTTGGCAATGAACGGAGTATAGAACGGGAAAATCCGCTCCACACCCACGTTGTTGGAAATCTTGCGAACCGTAAAGGTTTTGTTGGCGCCGCCACCTTTGATACCGATCACCACACCTTCGTACTGCTGAATGCGCTCTTTGTCGCCCTCACGTACTTTGTAGTGGATGTTCACCGTATCGCCCACATTGAATGCGGGAAGGTTGTCGTGCACCTGGGTCTGTTCAACTAAGGTCAGTTTATTCATGGTCTCGTCCAGGGTTGTTATGGTCAGTTACAAACGTTTGATAAAGATCGGGTCTTCGCTCTCGGGTCCGTTCCAGCGACTGCTGAAACCTCCATTCTTTGATTTTTTTATGATGGCCGGATGTGAGCACCTCTGGCACCTTCATGCCTCGATACTCTTCTGGCCTCGAATACACCGGATAACCGAGCAAGCCGTCCATGAAAGAATCTTCCAAGGCGCTTTCGGCATCTCCGAGCACACCCGGTATGAGCCGGGCGATAGCATCCACAATCACAAGCGCGGGCAGTTCTCCACCCGACAACACATAATCGCCGATGCTGTATTCTTCGGTGATCAACTCATCACGCACTCGTTGATCCACGCCTTTGTAATGGCCGCACAAGATCAGGATGTTGGTGTCCATCGACATGCGATTGGCATCCTCCTGTTTGAACGGCTTTCCATCGGGCGATGTGAAGATCACACGGTCGTAGGTTCGTTGGGCCTGAAGCGCTTCGATGCACTCGAAAATCGGCGGAGCTTGCATCACCATGCCGGCTCCTCCTCCATACGAGGTGTCGTCCACTTTCTGATGGCGGTCGTGGGTGTAATCGCGCAGGTTATGCACGTTCACCTCCAGATAGCCACCGTCGCGGGCGCGCTTCACAATGCTATGGTCCAACGGACTCCGTAACAGGTCGGGAACAGCTGAGATCAGATCCACTCGCATGGTTACAGATCCTTCAGATGGTCCACTTCCTGAACCTTGATGGTGGCGTTCTCATCATCGATTTCGATGATATAGGCGTCTACGAATGGGATCAGAAAGCTTCCCGTGTCTCCTTTCACTTCTAAAAGGGGATGGGCGGGGTTTTCGATCACATCCAAGACGTCGCCCACATGGGTTCCGTGCGGATCGATCACGCGATAACCGGTGAGATCCCAGTCTTCGTCGTCCGGCGCTGGTTCAGGAACGAGGCTGGCAGGTACGAAAACCGGTTTGCCACGCAGAGATTCCGCGAGATTCCGGGTTGTGATGGTTCCAAAAAAAACAAAGAACTGAGTGTGTCCACCTTTCACGACTTTCCTGGCAGCGGTTACCCGGATGGGGTAATGCTCTGATGAGGGGTCGTAAAGGTACATCACCTGATCCGGGGTGAAGACATCGGTCTCCATATCCGGTTCGATCACCACTTCTCCCGATGTGCCATGGGCTCGTAAAATCCGGCCGATCCGGGTGTATCCCATGGTCATGACAGAAGCGTGTTTCGTACGGTGAAAATTAGTTGGCTTTCTCTTCGTCAGCAGGTGCGTCAGCAGCAGGGGCTTCTTCGGCAGGTGCTTCTTCAGATTTGGCTTCTTCAGCGGCGACGTCGTCGGTGGTGGTTCCGGCCTCAACTGGAGCGCCTTCGGCTACCATCTCGTCGACTTTCTCTTCCACCACTTCGACTGCGGCAGCTTCTTCGGCTACGGCTTCTTCAGTGGCAGGTGCCTCTTCAACAGCGACTTCATCTGCAACTTCCTCAGCAACAGGTGCTTCAGCGGCTTTCTTGGCAGCTTCGGCTTCTGCTTTGACTTTGGCTTCAGCAGCGGCGGCTTCCGATTTCTTGACGGTCACTTCTTCGGCTTTAAGAGCGGCTTTGCGAACATCCGCACGGGTTTTTTCCGTGCCTTTGCCAGCCGCGCGTTCCGCTTTCCAAGCGTCGATCGTGGTGTTGATTTCTTCTTCGGTTTTGCCCCATCCGATCAGGTGAAGACGGTAATAGATACCTTCTTTTTTGAGGATGTCGCGAACCGTGTCGGTGGGCTGGGCTCCGGTTTTGAGCCAGTAGATCACGCGTTCGGTGTTCATGAAGGCGACCGTAGGTTGCGTCACCGGGTTGTAACGACCAAGATCTTCAATGATCCGGCCATCACGACGGGCGCGATTGTCTGCGGCTACCAAATGATAGTATGGGCGTTTTTTACGTCCGTACCGTTGTAAACGAAGTTTTACCAAGGGTTACTCCTATTGTTGTGTGTGTTTCATTAGCGGCGGCGCGAAGCCTGTGCATTCCGCATTGTCTGCATCGCGCGGCCCATACCTCCTCCGGAGAGGCTGCGCATCATTTTCTTCATCTGTTCGAAGTTCTTCAGAAGATCATTCACCTGCTTTACCGAGGTGCCCGAGCCATCCGCGATTCGACGGCGGCGGCTCGCATTCAATACATCGGGGTCTTCCCGTTCGGCGGGGGTCATCGATTGGATGATGGCCTCAATCGGCTTCAACATATTGTCATCCATTTCCACATTCTTGGTGGCTTGCGCCATACCCGGAATCATGCCCATCAGATCTTTCATGGAGCCCATTTTCTTGATCTGCTGCATCTGCGAGTAGAAGTCGTTCAAGGTGAACTTGTTCGTGGAGATCTTCTTGCGGATCGCCTGGGCTTCTTTCTCGTCGAATTGCTCTTGGGCTTTCTCCACCAACGATACCACGTCGCCCATGCCCAAGATGCGTTGCGCCATCCGGTCGGGGTAGAACTCGGACATCGCATCCAGTTTCTCACCGGTACTGATGAATTTGATCGGCTTTTCTACAACCTGGCGGATGGATAAGGCCGCACCACCCCGGGTGTCGCCGTCCAACTTCGTGAGCACCACGCCATCGAAGTTGATGCGCTCGTTAAAGGCTTTGGCGGTGTTCACCGCATCCTGACCGGTCATCGAATCGACCACGAACAGGATTTCGTTCGGCTTAAGAATCTCTTTGATGCGGGCCACTTCCGACATCATGTCCTCATCCACATGCAAGCGGCCGGCGGTATCCACAATCAGAACACTGCAGGCGGCTTTGCGGGCGGCATCCAAGGCTTCTTTCGCCACGCGAACCGCATCTTTCTCGACAATACTATAGACGGGGACATTGATGGATGCGGCCAAGGTCTTGAGCTGTTCCACCGCCGCCGGACGATACACATCCGCCGCTGCCAACATCGGCGTCTGCTTCTTGTCTTTAAGGTATTTGGCCAATTTGGCGGCGAAGGTGGTCTTACCAGACCCTTGCAAACCCGCGATGAGAATGACCGTCGGAGGAACGGATGCGAGGCGGATGTCTTCTTTTGCGGTGCCCAGCGTGCGGATCAGCTCATCATAGACGATCTTCGTGAACATCTGACCCGGCGAAACGGACGATAAGACGCCCGCGCCTTCGGCTTCTTCTTTGACTCTGCGCGTGAATTCTTTGGCGACGTCGAGGTTGACATCCGCATCCAACAGCGCCCGGCGGATTTCCCGCACGGTCTCAGCGATGTTCACATCACTGATTCTGGCCTGACCAGACAAATTCTTAAAGACGGTATTTAACTTACCGGAGAGATCATCAAACATATGGATTGCGGTTAATTACGAATAATCGGTTGCAACAGAGACCCACAATATACCGGTTTATCAACCGATTATCAACATCCCGCAAGTGTTTGAAAGTACCGTCAAGTCTCCCTATTCTTCACCCTACCCAATCTTTATACAGAATTTTAGCAAAAACCACTCATGAGTCAGGGACACGGACTACTTAAAGGCAAGAAAGGCATCATTTTCGGAGCACTCGACGAACGCAGCATCGCTTGGCGCGTGGCATTGGCTTGTCATCGCGAAGGCGCCGAATTCGTCTTGTCGAACGCGCCCATCGCCTTGCGCTTAGGTCAATTGAATGCCCTTGGCGAAGCCACGAATTCGCCGATCATTCCTTGTGATGTGGCCAACGACGCCGATGTGGAGGCCCTCATCACCCAAGTGAAAGAGAAATTCGGCAAGATCGATTTCATTCTTCACGCGATCGGGATGTCGCCGAACATCCGCAAGAAGAAAGAATATGAGGACATCGATTACAGCTTCCTTCAGCAGACACTCGATATTTCCGCCATTTCCCTGCACCGCGTGCTGCATCATGCGCATTATGTGCAAGACATCATCAAGGATGGGGGAAGTGTGGTCGCACTGAGCTACATCGGCGCGCAGCGCATTTTCTCGAAGTATTCAGACATGAACGATGCCAAAGCCTTGCTTGAAAGCATCGCGCGGAATTATGGAAGTCGCCTCGGCAAGAAAGGCATCCGTGTGAACACCATTTCCCAGGGTCCGACCAAAACCTCCGCCGGCGCCGGCATCAAAGGATTCGACGGGATGTTCGATTTCGCTGAGAAACTCTCTCCGCTTGGAAATCCGACGGCCGATGAATGCGCCGATTATTGCGTGGTGATGTTCTCCGATCTCACGAAAAAAGTAACGATGCAAAACCTCTTCCACGACGGGGGATTCTCCAGCAATGGCATTTCCGAAGAACTGATGGAAGACTTGGCTAACCTGTACGCGGCACAAAACCCGGGCGAATGATCCATTCCGAATCCGAATCCACGACATTACTGAAAGGCGACGCACTTGAAGGCCGCACGGCATTGGCTGTGGGGTATGTGCGGATGTCGCCCGAAACCATCGCCTTGGTGCGCAGCAAGCAGATCCGAAAAGGGGATGTGCTCACCGTCGCCGAAATCATCGGCATTTTCGGTGCGAAGCAGACCAGCACCTTGTTCCCGTATTGTTATCCGAATGTTCTGACCCGCATTGATGTGCGTTTCGAACTGAAGGATGAGGAGTCGAGCATCGTGATCGAGGCCTTCACCAAGACAGCGGGACTCGTGAGCGTGGACATGGAAGCCCTCACTGCGGTCTCACTTGCGGCGTTGTGCATCTACGACATGTGCAAATCGGTGGATGGTACCATCCGCGTGTCGGATATCCATCTGGTTTCGAAAACCGGAGGCTCCGGACATGGCATCGGGAGCAACTGATCGGATCGTATTAGGAATCGACCCGGGATCCCGACACACCGGCATCGCCATTCTGAGGCAAGAAGGAAGTCGTTTTGAGGTGCTGATGGTTGAGGTGCTTCACACCTTCAAGCAAACCGACCATGCCGAGCGTATTTCCGAGATCTATTCGCATCTCGTGAACGTCATTCAAACATGGAAGCCGGCTTCCTGTGCGATTGAGACACCCGTTTACGGGAAAGATCCCTTGGCCTTGCTGAAACTGGGTCGAGCGCAAGCCGCCGCCATTCTCGCCGCCATCAATTCGGGGCTCGATGTGACCGAGTACTATCCCAAAGCCGTGAAAAAATCCATCACTGGCAACGGAAACGCCAGCAAAGAGCAAGTGGCCGCCATGCTGAACACGGTTCTGAAGCTCGATAACATGAAATACCCCAAAGACGCGACCGATGCGCTATCCGTGGCCTGGTGCCATTTGACCAGAAGGGCGGATGGCGTCCTTCCCTCAGGCGTCAGCCCCCGCCCATCCCGACGCGCCTCCAAAGACCCCTGGGCCGACTACGTCAAACAAAACCCTGAACGAGTGAAATCATGATCGCTTTCCTGAACGGACTCATCGCCGATAAAAAACCCAATTCTGTCGTGATGGATGTCGGCGGTGTGGGCTATGAAGTGGGCATCAGCGTGTCGTGCAGCTCGGAACTGCCTTCCAATGGACATCAGGCCAAACTCCACATCCATCATCACATCACCGAAGCGGACCAGCGCTTGTTTGGATTCCTGCATTTGGAAGAAAAGCGGCTGTTTGAATTGCTTCTGACCGTGAAGGGAGTGGGACCGAAACTCGCATTGACCATCTTATCCGGCTTGGATCAGAACGGCATCGCCAGCGCGATCGCCTCGCAGGATCTCGTCACCTTATCGCGCATTCCAGGCATCGGACGCAAAACCGCGGAACGCATCGTTCTTGAGCTTCGCGACAAAATGGGTGGCGGCGACATGATCCGCACCGGAGATACAACATCCGATGCGCGGATGGAAGCCGTTTCCGCACTCGAAGCCTTGGGTTATAAGCGGATGGATGCGGAGAAAGCGGTCTCTCTTGCCATCAAAGAAGCCTCCGATGTGCACAACGCAGGCGAACTTGTGAAGCTGGGATTGAGGCTGATCCGTTGAGTTACTGCTGCTGTTGCTGATACTGAATCTGCTTGTCGCTTCGCTGAATCGATTTGGGATAAACAGGCAATTTTACAGGGATGTCGTCTGAAATCGGAACCGTGGTGCTGGCGATATGTACAGCCACATCCATTTTCGACGCCGGATGTCCCTTGTATACACCTCGAGTAGGTGGAACATCGCTGTAATCGCGTCCGATCGCGATACGGATATGGCGCTCGCCGGCTAATCGGTTGTTCGTGGGGTCAAACCCGATCCAACCCAGTTTCGGTAGCCAGGCTTCGATCCAGGCATGCGAGGCGCCGTCTGTGGATCGGTCTCCATCCTGTTTGCGATGGTACAAGTATCCGCTCACATACCGCGTGGGAATGCCCACGTGCCGAAGCAGCGCAATCATGATGTGCGTGAAATCCTGACACACGCCTCGCCGGTTCGAAATCGCTTCATCGATCATCGAATCCACCCGGGTGCTCTGCGGCACATAATCGAAATAGGAAAAAATGGAATGATTCAGTTCTCGGATGAGACTGAGCGGATCATCGCGTCGCACCACATTCAGTTCGGCCGCGAGAGACCGCAAGGATTCGGTGGGATGCGTGAAGTGGCTCGGCATCCGCATCTCGTAATAATCGGAATCGGTGATTTCCCTTTCCAACTCATCCCACGCCGACTCGCCGAGCTTGACCGGCAGATCGGGCCGCATCCGAACTTCAACGGTGGAATTGGTGGTGATGGTGAGAGAATTGTGTCCACCCGGAATATTGAAATGATGAACTTGGTTGTTCGAATAATCCTGATACGCGCTGATGTGAGCCGGCGGATCGGTGATCAAGTCGAACTGATGACACACCTGGATGTCGTCTGAAATGGGATGCAGCCTCACCTCCATCACGCTTTCATGAACGGGAGAATCGTACTGGAACCGTGTGACGTGTCGAACGGCGTAGGCGAATGTCGTACTCATAGGCCGGTTTCTACCGGATAACTGATGTACGTGGTGTAGATCGAGTCGTGAAGCAAGGCGTATTGACGCTGGATGTCCATCAAAAATTTGGAGGGGTCGGAACGAATGTCATCAATCAAAGCATAATCCAATGTGGCTGAGATTCTCCCAGACAGGCGGTTCACATTGCCGACTTTCCGGGTTTGAGTGATTTCGGTGATATCCAGCAGAGACGCTTTCACGAGATCGGCTGAAAACCGGATCGAATGCGGAAAGGTCTGATCCAAAACTAGGAAAGAGATAATCCGCGGTGAGGAAATATACGATTGATACGATCGGCAATAGGCCTCGAATGCGGTACACGATTTGAGCAAGCCCACCCAATCGCTGTATTGATCCAGGGCCACTTCCTCGTCCTCACCAATCGAAACATCTTCGAGAAACACTTCCAACAGCCGGATGAGACACGACGCCCGCTCCATATACCGCCCCACATGGATGAACTGCCATCCTTCGGCATGACTCATCGTGGAATCGGTGATCCCATGAAATAATTGCGAGCCTTTTTTCACTTGTGTGAGGTAATAGTTTGGATTCACAGCGATATCGGCCGGTTTGGCCTTGTTCACGTAGAGATACAAACGGTTCACTTGCTCCCACATTTCACTGGAAATCTGTTCCCGCACATGTCGGGCATTTTCCCGGGCCGACGCGATGCATGATAAGATGCTGTTGGGATGATTTCGGTTCAGGAGGATGTCCATGATCAGATCGTCCGAGTCGGTCAACTCCGGATCGAAAGTCTTCAACAAACGCTGACGCCGTTTATGGGCGAATTCGGGATTCTGATCCACCAAACCATGCAGATTCACATCCAAAAGGCGCGAATGATGCTCGGCGCGTTCCAGATAGCGGCTCATCCAATACAGACTGTCGACAACTCTCGATAGCATAAGCGGATTAATGTAGGACCCAAGTGTCTTTGCTACCACCACCTTGCGAGGAATTCACAACCAGCGATCCTTTTCGGAGGGCGACGCGAGTGAGTCCGCCCGGGGTAATGGTGACTTTATCGCCATACAACACATATGGACGCAGATCGATGTGACGCGGCGCGATTCCCCCATCAATGAAACAAGGGGATGTGGACAGTGCCAATGTAGGCTGTGCGATATAATTTCTGGGGTTTTGCTGGATGAGGGCGCGAAACGCGTCTTGTTCTTTCTTCGAACTCGCGGGGCCGATCAACATCCCATATCCGCCCGATTCTCCGACCGCTTTCACGACCAGTTTGTCGAGATTGGCGAGAACATGCGTGCGGTTTTTTTCATCGTCCAGAAGCCAGGTGTCCACATTCGGCAAGATCGGATCTTCGCCTAGGTAATATTTGATGATGGCTGGCACATAGGCATAAATGGCTTTATCGTCGGCGATACCTGTGCCGAGTGCATTCGCCAAGCCCACATTTCCGGAGCGATAGGCATTGAACAAACCTGGAACGCCTAGTATGGAATCGGAACGGAACACCAGCGGATCGATGAAATCATCATCAATTCGGCGATAGATCACATCCACGCGTTGCAATCCAGATGTGGTGCGCATGTAGACCACGCTGTTATGCACAAGTAAATCTTTGTTTTCCACCAACTCGATGCCCATTTGTCGCGCAAGAAAAGTGTGCTCGAAATAGGCGGAATTGAACACGCCAGGAGTCAGTAGTACGATTTTGGGATCTTCGACGCCCTTTGGAGCCAAGTGGCGTAGTACCGATAACAACGACTGGCTGTACGGCTCGACCGGACGCACATCATAATTCTGAAACAGCAAGGGAAACACGCGCTTGATCACCTGCCGGTTCGAAAGCATGTACGACACGCCGCTCGGAACCCGGAGATTGTCTTCCAGCACTCGGTAGGTACCCTCACCATCCCGAACCAGATCCGATCCCGTGATGGAAATGTAAATCTGGTTCGGTACGTTCAATCCACGCATTTCGCGACGATAAGACTTGCACGAATAGATGAGATCGCGCGGCACCACTTTGTCGTTCAGAATCTTCGCATCGTGATAGACGTCGTGAATGAAGAGATTCAGCGCGGTGATGCGTTGTTGCAATCCTTTTTCGATGTGGCTCCACTCGTTCGCCGGAATGATGCGTGGCACCAAATCATAGGGAAATATGCGTTCCGTGCTTGAATCATCATGATAAACCGTAAACGTAACGCCTTGCGTGAGAAAGGATTGGTCGGCCGCTTCCTGACGTTTGAACAATTCTCCCGATGGAAGTTCTCTCAATCGAGAGTGGATATGCTCGTAATGTGGACGTGGATTCCCCTTCGCGTCGAACATCTCATCATATCCAGATGAGAGACCATAATCTTTAAATATCGTGTGCATGTCGAGGCTAGTGCAGTCTTTTTGTATGATTCGGACCAAAAATACTTAAATAAATTAAGCCAACCGCCCTTTTATTACATTTTATCTGTCTTTCCACACCGCTAAGACATAATATTGGGATAACAATTCCTTCCGACCTTATGCCCGTGGCCAAAGAAACCATTCTGATCGTGGACGATGAAGCCGACCTGCTCGAGCTCATCGAATACAACCTCAAAAAGGAAGGGTACAATGTGCTCAAGGCCGAAAACGGATCCGAAGGCATCCGCTTGGCACGCAAACATCATCCCGACCTGATCCTCCTCGACATCATGATGCCACGCATGACCGGCTTCGAAGTCTGCAAGGTCATCCGCGAAGACAACGACCTCAAGCAGGTCCCTGTCATTTTCTTAACAGCTCGCAGCGACGAAGAAACCGAAGTCACCGGGCTGGATGTAGGTGCAGACGACTTCCTTCCCAAGCCCATCAGCACCGTTAAATTGGTGGCCCGCATCAAAACCGTATTGCGTCGCGCTGTGGAAACGGAGGAAGTCGGCGCCGAAATCGCGGTACACGATCTGTTGATCAACCGCGACCGCTATCTGGTGCTCCGCGGCACAAAAGAATTCCAATTGCCTCGCAAGGAGTTCGAAGTTTTGTTCTTTCTGGCCAGCCGGAGGGGAAAAGTCATCGACCGGCAAACCCTCCTCAACGAAGTCTGGGGCAGCAACGTATTTGTGATCGACCGAACGGTGGATGTGCACATCCGCAAAATCAGAGAAAAGCTCGGTGAGCAGTATATTGAAACGGTAAAAGGAGTCGGTTACCGTTTCAAAGAATGAATGGTTTTTTTTATCTGGGCTTCCGGTTGGCGCTTCGTGCGGCGCTATGGTTGCTTCCAGTCACATTTCTGCTGTTTTGGGTGAGTCAGCCTTGGCAAGAAGCCCTCTTTCTGGCCGGATATGCGTCGGTGGCCACATCCGTCATCGTCTATCTGCATGCCCGCGCTTTGCTGGTGCGCCGGTTCAACCGCATCCTCAATGAATTGAAAGACATTTCCGAGCGCCATTTTGCCGATTCGGAAGAAACGTACTTCCGCAAAGACGAATTGGATGATGTGGTTCTTGACACACGCGACACGGCTCGAACCGTCGAAAACGAGCTTCAGCGTCTCAACAAGCTCGAAAATTATCGCAAGGAATTCATCGGCGACATCTCCCATGAGCTGAAAACCCCCATTTTTGCGGTTCAAGGCTACATCGAAACGTTGATCAATGGAGCGCTGAACGACAAAACCGTGAACGAGCGGTTCTTGCAAAAAGCGATGAACAATGTGAACCGGCTCACGGAATTGACGCAAGACCTGCTGGAAATCTCACGCATCGAGACTGGCGACATCAAATCGAATCTGGTCCCTTTACAGCTCAAAGAGATGATCGTGGATGTGATGGATGGGCTTCAGCTCAAAGCCCATCAGGATTCCATCTCACTCGTATTGAACGACTTCGATGCCTCCATCCGCGTGATGGCCGATCGCACCCAATTGAAGCAAGTATTGGTGAATCTGATCGAGAACGCGATCAAATACAATCAGGCCGGCGGGATGGTGACCGTCGGCGTGAAAACCTATCCCAAAAATCCATCCAAACTGCTGGTCTATATCAAAGACACAGGGATGGGTATCGAACCGCATTACCTGAACCGGGTGACCGAGAGATTTTTCCGGACCGAGAAATCCCGAGCGAGGGAACAAGGCGGATCCGGACTTGGACTTGCGATCGTCAAGCACATCATCGAGGCGCATCACGAGCAATTGATCATCGAGAGCGTCGTTGGTAAAGGATCGACGTTTAGTTTCACGTTGCAGAATACCGAGCGAGTTTCCCTACCTTTGTATCCCAACTAAAATTGAAGAGAGACTTATGAGATATGCATTGATCATGGCCGGTGGCGTAGGTTCCCGGTTCTGGCCCAGTTCGCGCGTGGCCAAACCGAAGCAATTTTTAAACCTGCTGGGCGACCGCACCATGATCCAGATGACAGTGGACCGTATTCGTCCATTGTTCAAACCCGAGCATATTTTCGTGATTACGAACGACTCGTATGTCTCTCTCGTGCATGAGCAGCTTCCTGAGATTCCGATGCGGAACATCATCGGTGAAGTCGTCGCTAAAAACACGGCTCCTTGCGTGGCCTTGGCCGCAACCATGATTCTCGAAATGGATCCCGATGCCTCGATGGTGGTGCTTCCGGCCGACCATCACATGCGCAACCCCGATCAATTCCTGCGCATTTTGGAAAGCGCATTGGCGAAGGCGGAATCGGGTCCGCACTTGGTCACCGTCGGACTCACGCCGCATCGCCCCGAAACCGGTTACGGCTACATCCAGCAAGACGATCAGCATTACGAAGACATGGCTGGAAACCGAGTGTACAAAGTGCGCTCCTTCGCCGAAAAACCAGACATCCATACCGCGATCCGATTTCTTCAATCGGGCGATTTCTTATGGAACAGCGGGATGTTCATTTGGCGCGCCGACACCATTTTGAACGAATTCCGTCGTCACCTTCCGGAAATGGCCATTTTGGCGCGTCAAATCCCTTCATTGGATGATGCCGACTTCAAAAAAGCGGTGGATGCCTTTTATCGATCGGTCAATTCCATCTCCATCGATTATGGAATCATGGAAAAAGCCGAAACCGTGTATGTGGTACCGGGTGAGTTCGGATGGAGCGATGTGGGAAGCTGGCAAGCGATCTACGAATTGGCCGATAAAGACGCCAATTTGAACGCAACACAGGGAACGGACGCCATGTTTGTGGATTCCGCCCATTGCTTGGTGAAATCGTCCAGCGGACGTTTTGTGGCCATGGTCGGACTCGATGGCGTCGCTCTCGTTGAAACCGACGACACCATCATGGTTTGCCGCATCGAAGCCGCTCAGGATGTGAAAAAAGTGGTGGATTCCTTGAAAGGAACCGCTAACGACCACCTGAGATAACCACCTGCTGGTCGTACGCCAGGTACATGCCCGAAGGCAATCTCGCATTGATTTCGGCATGCCGTACCTGCGACGACATGTGAACGAAGTACGTGAGTCTTGCTCCGACTTTGCGAGCCACGTCCACAGCCTCCGGAATCGTGAAATGGGTCGGGTGCGGCGGCTCCCATCTCAATCCGTTCAAAATCAGGATATCCGTTCCTCTCAATAACTCATAGGTGGAATCCGGAATGTGATTCGCATCGGTGATGTACGACACATCATTCACCCGATAGCCCAGAATCTCCATCCCACCATGCGTCACCGGCAGCGGTGTGATGAGAACATCCTTCAAGGTTCCTTGCGTGATCGGTTGGAAGTCCATATCCACTGAACCCGGCGTTTTTCCCGGCTCGAACATATAATGGAAGCGGGTGCGGATGGACGCTTCGGTCCGTGGATGCGCCATCACCGGAATGGCGGCTTCTTGCATGTAATTGAACGGACGCAGATCATCCAAGCCTCCGATATGGTCGGTATGTTCGTGTGTGAACAACACCATGTCGATATGCCGGATGCCGCTTCGCAGCGTTTGAAGGCGGAATTCGGGACCGATATCGATCACGATGCTCGTTTGGGGTGTCTTCAGCCAGACGGATGTGCGATATCGGTTGTCGCGCGGATCCGTACCGGCACCTTCGCTACCGAACCCACCGGCCACGGGCACGCCCATACTGGTTCCGGTTCCCAAAAAGGTGAGGGTGACAGGCGTCATTGCGCGGTATCGAAATTCAATTCGGGATCAGCGATCACCTTCAAGCGCGCCCAGATGTCATCCAATTCTTTGCGAACCGCAGGCTTGATGAACACCGAACCATGATCGAGTGATTGAATGAGTTTGGCCAAGGTAACCGCTTGCGTGTCAATCGGTTGGTTCTTGTTCAACATGATGAGTGATTCGCCTTCCAGGATGCAACTTCCACCACGGAAATTTCCTTTCTCCTTGCGAATGCGGTAGCCGAGCGATTGCACCACGTCTTCCAATTCCATCACCAGCTTATCGGGTTTCATGCTCAAAAGGTAACGCCAACCATGTAAGAAACCGATGCCACATTGTAATTGAACTGCGATTCTTCCAATCGGTAGGAGCGCGAATGAGCTTGGACCCCCGTCACCAACCCGAAACGTCGCACAAGAGCATCCCCATACAACAGGGCGGATGCATGAACTTGCGACATTCCGCCACCGTTCGAATTGATGGCGCTCGAGCTGAACGCATAACCGCCGGTTCCTTCGACGACCAAGCGCAATCGCGGACTCAATTTCACTTGAGCTTCCAATCCTGCTGCGATTCCGAGTGCGTTCTGAATAAAATCACGGCTTCGGGATTGCGCGGCGGTATTCGTCATCGTTGTGTAGAGGGATGTGATCTGCAAGGGAATACCGATTTCGAGCTTCGGTCTGCGAACAAACACAATTTCCGAGCCTAAGATCGCGCCGAATGTGGAATAGCGGATGTTCGTTTCGCCCAAATTCCGACCGGTCGACATCGTGAAAACCAACCCACCCGCTTCCACATTGAATTTCAAAAGATTTCCATTGAACGAGAAATCCTCAAAGGGCAGCACGCTGGCCGGGCCTGTGTAGGTCACGTTTGTGGGCTCATAGCCAGCGGATAGCACAAAGCCGGGTCGAGTGATCACATTCCGGTCGGGCGTCACCGAAAACATCTGCGCGTGGAGGTTGGAGGCAACCAACACCATGCCGAGCGACATCCACGCTCCAAAAAACCAATTGGAACGATTCGCCGCCCCTGCTACCTTAGTAATTGAACTCATACTTGAAAATACAATGAAAATCCTACTCACTTTGCTATTCAGCATCCTCGCCATGGTACTAACGAACGGAACACCGACCAGCTTTCATACATTCACCGTGAAGGATATTCGTGGTAAGGATGTGAACCTTGCCGATTACAAAGGCAAAACCATCTTGGTGGTGAACACCGCGTCCAAATGCGGATACACACCGCAGTACAAAGGATTACAAGCCTTGTACGAAACCTATCAGGAACGCGGACTCGTGGTCTTGGGCTTTCCTGCGAATGAATTCGGTGGACAAGAACCCGGTACAGAAGAAGACATCGCAGAATTTTGTGAAGTCAACTATGGTGTCAAATTCCCTCTCTTCTCCAAAACCGTCGTCAAAGGCAAAGACATCCATCCCTTGTTTGCGATGCTCACATCCACCAAAAACCCGGACTTTACCGGCGAAATCAACTGGAACTTTGAGAAATTCCTGATTGATAAGGATGGAAATCTGGTCCGCCGCTTCCGCAGCAAAACGACTCCAGACAGCAAGGAACTGACGTCGGCGATTGATGCGCTTCTGGCACCTGCGACTGTCCGCTAATTCAACGAATGTGCGCTGAGGATGAACTTCGGGATGTTCACATATACGATGGATCCGTCCTCGCGCACCATTTCGTAGTAGCCTTCCATCGATCCCTTGAAGGATTTCAGCACACAGAAGCTGGAATAGATATGCGATGAGCCTGGACGAATCACCGGCTGTTTGCCAATCACGCCATCGCCCTTCACCTCATATTCTTCGCCGTTCGAGTCTTTAATGAACCAATGGCGGCGCATGAGCTGAACCGGCTCGCTGCTTCGGTTCTCGATCGTGATGGCGTATGAAAACACATGCCGCATCCCGATCGGGTCGGATTCTTGCTCCACGTACGCTGGAAGTACGATAATTCGGATGTCGTTTGTGATTTCGGTGTATCTCATATCATGGAGTATAACCAAGAATCGGTCCTAACCATTTCTCGATTTCCGAAATTTCCATGTTTTTTCTTCGGCTGTACTCCTCGACTTGGTCTTTCCCTATGGCGCCCAAGCGGAAGTAGGCCGCATCGGGATGCGCGAAATAAAACCCGCAGACGGATGGAGGAGGATTCATGGCGAACGATTCGGTCAGGGTGATGCCGGTATGTACTGTAGCATCAACCAAGGAAAAGAGAGAAGGTTTCTCGGTATGATCCGGACACGCAGGATACCCCGGCGCCGGCCGGATCCCCCGATACTCCTCCCGTATCAACGCGTCGTTCGATAAGCCCTCATCCGGCGCGTAGCCCCAAATCTCGCGCCGGACCCGGACATGCAGATATTCTGCAAAGGCTTCCGCCAAGCGATCGGCCAATGCCTTGAGCAGAATCGCGTTGTAATCGTCCATTCCGCGCTCATACGTCTTGATCTTCTCGTCAATGCTGCCACTCGCCGTAACGGCAAACGCGCCTATAAAATCTCCGATGCCGGTTTCCACTGGCGCCACATAATCGGCCAAGGCCCGGTTCGGCTGACCCTCACGTTTTTTGGTCTGCTGCCGCAACGTGTGAAGAGTTGTGAGTATGTTTTTTCGCGACGCATCTTCGTACACCAGAATATCATCACCGACGGCGTTCGCAGGGAAGAGTCCGACGACGCCACGCATGCTCACATTTGGGTCTTTTTCCAGCTCATCGAGCATCTTGTTCGCATCCTCATACATCGAGCGAGCTTCTTTGCCCACAATCTCGTCGTCGAAAATGGCCGGAAATTTACCGGTCAGTTGCCAGGTGATGAAGAACGGGTTCCAATCGATATAAGGGCGCAGAGTGGCCACCGTCACGTCGTCGATGGGAAAGACGCCCAGATGGCGGGGCGGGGTCACGGATTGGCCATTGAATGCGAGCGTGGCGTGGTTCGCACGTGCGGCGTCTAGGGAGATGAGTTCGGTTTTCTGCATCTTCCGCGCTTGGTCTTCGCGAAGGCCTTCGTACTCGACGGCGATTTCGGCCAGGAAGGCGTCTTTCGTCGTGTCCGATTTTAAGCGGCTGACCACAGGCACGCTCCTCGACGCGTCGAGAACATGTACGACGGGGCCGGAGTAATGCGGGGCGACTTTCACGGCCGTGTGCATGCGAGATGTCGTCGCACCACCAATCAGCAATGGAATGGTGAAGCCTTGACGCTCCATTTCCTTGGCCACTTCCACCATTTCATCGAGGGATGGGGTGATGAGTCCGCTCAATCCGATCACATCCACATTCAAGCGGCGCGCTTCATCCAGAATCTTATCGCGTGGCACCATCACACCGAGATCGATCACATCATAATTGTTGCAGGCCAAAACCACGCCCACGATATTCTTTCCGATGTCGTGAACGTCGCCTTTGACCGTGGCAAGCAATACACGTGCGGCGGGACGCGAGTCAGAGTTTTTCAGTTTTTCCGCCTCGATATACGGTATCAATACCGCCACGGCTTTTTTCATCACACGGGCGCTTTTAACGACCTGTGGCAAGAACATTTTTCCTTCGCCGAAGAGGTCGCCCACGACGCCCATCCCGTCCATCAACGGACCTTCGATCACTTCCAATGCCGATGGATACGTTTGACGTGCTTCTTCCGTGTCCTCGTCGATATGCTCCATGATGCCTTTGATCAGCGCATGGGTCATGCGCTCGCGAACCGGCAACTTCCGCCATTCCTGTTCCGCGGCGGCGTCTTTCACGTCGCCTTTGAAGGCTTCAGCGAAATTCACCAAGCGCTCGGTCGCATCCGGACGACGATTCAGCAACACATCCTCCACATGCTCGAGCATGTCTTTCGGGATCTCGTCATAGACTTCGATTTGTCCGGCATTGACGATTCCCATATCAAGTCCGGCGCGGATCGCATGATACAAGAATGCCGTATGCATCGCTTCGCGGACACGATTATTCCCACGGAAGCTGAAACTGATGTTGCTGATGCCGCCACTGACCCGCGCATGCGGCAAATTGGCTTTGATCCACCGCGTGGCTTCGATGAAATCGACCGCATAATTGTTATGGGCATCAATTCCGGTAGCGACGGTAAGGATGTTCGGGTCAAAAATGATGTCCTCTGCAGGAAATCCGACATCCTCCGTCAAAATCTTATAGGCCCGTGCGCAAATCTCGATACGACGTTCGAGGCTGTCCGCCTGACCCTCCTCATCAAACGCCATCACGATCACTGCCGCGCCATAACGCCGAACCGTCTCGGCTTGCTGTTTGAACACCGCTTCGCCTTCTTTCAGGCTGATGGAGTTCACAACGGCTTTTCCTTGCACGCATTGGAGTCCGGCTTCAAGGACCTCCCACTTCGACGAATCGATCATGAACGGCACTTTGGCCACATCCGGCTCCACCGCGAGCAGATTCAGATACTGGATCATCGCGGCTTTGGAATCGAGCATGCCCTCATCCATGTTGATGTCGATGATCTGCGCGCCGTTCTCTACCTGTTGGCGCGCAACGGATACGGCTTTTTCGAACTCGCCATTCAAGATCATTTTCGCGAAGACGCTCGAGCCTGTCACGTTCGTGCGTTCGCCGATGTTCACAAAATTCGTTTCGGGACGCACAACCAGTGGCTCCAGTCCTGAAAGTCGTAAATAATCCGGAACCGTCGGGATTTCGCGGGGCTTGAGGGGTTTCACGGCCTCGGCCATTGCGCGGATATGCTCCGGACGCGTCCCGCAGCACCCACCCACGATATTCAACCATCCGCTGTTCGCATAATCACGGATTTGCGTGGCCATGTACTCCGCGGTTTCATCATATCCACCAAACGCGTTTGGCAAACCGGCATTCGGATACAGGCTGATGCGGGTTGTCGCCACTCTCGACAATTCGCTGATGAACGGACGCATCTGAGCCGAGCCTAGGGCGCAGTTCAGGCCGATACTCAGCAGATTCCGCATGTGCGACAGGGAAATCCAGAACGCTTCGGTCGTCTGTCCCGAAAGTGTGCGCCCACTCATATCCACAATCGTTCCAGACAACATCACCGGAATGTCGTTGCCCGTTTCCTGCACATATTCTTGCACCGCGAAAATGGCCGCTTTCGCATTCAGCGTATCAAAAATGGTTTCGATGAGCAACAAATCGACGCCCCCATCCACCAATCCGCGGATTTGCTCGATATAGGCGTTTTTCACTTGTGTGAAGGTGACCGCACGAAATCCGGGGTCGTTCACATCGGGAGAAAGGGATAAAGATCGGTTCAGCGGACCGATCGAACCCGCCACATATCTCGGTTTGGATGGATCTTGCTTCGTTTTCGCATCCGCCCGTTCGCGAGCGAGTTTCGCGCCGGCCACATTCAATTCATAGGCCAAATCCTGCAAGCCATAATCTTCTTGTGAGATGGATGTGGCCGTGAAGGTGTTCGTTTCGATGATATCGGCGCCGGCATCCAAGAAGGCGGTGTGGATGTCGCCGATCACGTCCGGACGCGTCAGAATCAGCAGATCGCTGTTTCCTTTCAATTCTTTCGGATGATCTTTGAACCGCTCGCCGCGGTAATCCGCATCGGCCAGTTCATACCCTTGGATCATGGTGCCCATCGCACCATCCATCACTAAGATTCGATTTTTCAGATCCCTAACTATCGGATGTTCGTTCATTCGTCTTCTTGTATTGTCACTAACAATTTATCGACACGGCTCTTGTCCATATCCATCACTTCGAAACACAGCGTTTTGTGCTGGAACGTGTCGCCGGCGGCAGGGACTTTCCCCAAGCGATACATCGCTAAGCCACCCAGTGTGTTGAAATCTTCGTTATCGATCTCCTCGTCCAAATCGAGTCCGAGTTTGCTGAAGAAATCGCCGATGTTCATGGATCCGTCCACCAGCATGCTTCCATCCGGACGCGTCACGATTTCGATCGGCTCGTCGCCGAATTCTTCGGGGATGTCGCCCAGCAAAGTTTCGGTGATGTCATGCAGCGTCACGACACCTTCCACGGCACCATATTCGTCGATCACGATGCCATAACTGGTTTTTTTCTGCTTGAACAATTCCAACACACGCAACGCCGGCAGATTTTCCGGAATGAACAGCACGGGCGTCATCACCTCTTTGATGGAAAACGGCGCGCGGCTCTCGATCATTGGAACCAGATCTTTCACCGACACCACACCGATCACATCGTCCATGCTTTCTTCACACACCGGATATTTACTGAAATGTTCATGAAGGATGAGATCCATCATCTCTTCCTTGGTGATGTCAACCGTCATGTATATCACATCCGTTCGATGCGTCATGATTTCATTTGCGCGCTTGTCTGTGAAGCGGAACACTTCGCGGATGAGATTCGATTCATGTTCATCGATTACACCGCTTTCCGAGCTTTGCTTGATGAGGAATTTCAGCTCGTCTTCCGACATCGCCTGCTGGTCGTTCGTTTTGAGTCCGAGCAGCGAATTCACCAATTTCGTTGAGACGCTCAAAAACCATACAAATGGAAACACGGCTTTCGATATCCATATGATCGCCGGAGCCATGATCATCGTGATGCGTTCGGGATGGCTGAGGGCGATCGATTTCGGCACCAATTCTCCGAAAATCAAGGAGAAATAGGTGATGATGGCGATCACGCTCGACAGCGCCAAGTTGTAGGCGTAGGGCTGAAGAACCGCAAACCGCTCAAAAAATGGCACCAGATTATCGGCCAGGGCCACACCGCCATACGCACCGGCCACAATTCCGACCAGTGTGATACCGACTTGGATGGTGGACAAAACTTCTTCGGGATGTTTGCGCAGCGAAATAACCAAGCGTGCGCTCTTATTGCCTTTTTGGGCGAGGGTTTCCAGTCGGGACGCATTTGACGACACCATTGCGATCTCGAACATGGCAAACAGACCGTTCAACAGAAGCAGGCCTGCTAAAATGAGAATTTCCATGCCTTAATTTACGCGAATCTGTCCGCTAAACGATGGATGAGATAGCCACTCTCGTTCAGGGCTGTTTCCGCGAAATCGCCGAAAAAAGCCGTTATGGCTTGGAATTCGGCGATGAAGGCCTCGCGATCGCCCGCACGCACCATATCGGCTAGCTTCGAGTGATGATCCAGGAAATCCATCAGCATGGCCCGCCGTTCTTCATTGGAGAACACGATATCGGCATACAGGGCGGCGTCTTGCGCGAAAATCCGACCCGTCATCATCAGTTCGGCACGATAAATAGGTGAGGAAAAGTTGAGGATGTCGCTCGGTTTGAGGTCATTGTTTTTGAGATACGAGCCATGAAGGAGCGCAATAAAGTGTCGCAGGCCTTGGATCACGTGCATGGCGCGGTCGTGCGCGGTGGGATCGGCCGTCACCAAGCGCATGCCCCAGAGTTGGAATTGGTTGAGGAGCCATTGTCCGGCATCGGCGTCGCGACCCGGGCACACCATCATCAGCTGCTTGCTCAAGTTGTGCACATCGGGGCCGTGCATGGGGTGGAGACCGACCACCGGACCCGGATGGGCCTCCATCATGGCGTCGAGGACGTCGGACTTATTCGACGTGAAGTCGGCCAAGAGCGCTGATGGGGGTAGGTGCGGGGCGATGCGGCGGATCACGGGAATCGTGTCGTGAATGGGTACGGTGATGACCACGGCATCGGCTCCGGAACAGAGAGTGTCGACCTGGGACCAATCGTCGCGATCGAGAATGCGGACGACGTGTCCGGACGAGCGCGCATAGCTGGCGAAGAGCGTACCCATGCCGCCGCCTCCGCCTACGAATACGATCGTCTTAGGAAGAAGCGTGGACATGGGGAATTCCGCCGTCGATTGCGAGGCGCGCGAGGCGCTCATGATCATGCGGAGGAAATCTTCGGCCCAGTCCGCATCCAAATTGCGTCGGACGGCCTCCTCACGGAAGGATTGGATCTTGCGTTCTTCGCGTCCGGCCACGAAAATGGGAAGCTTGTGAGCGATCTTCGTGATCAGCACCTCCTTCACCACCTCGTTGCGTTCTTTCAGCAAGTCGAGAATGGCTTTGTCGATGTGGTCTATTCGGTAGCGATGTGGATTTAAGGAGGATTCGGGCATCCTTTAAGATACGAAGGACGAGGGACGTGAGACGAGGGACGATTGGGCTTGGGTACATGAGAACTTGAGTACTTGTCTTTCCTTGCATCCACCCCCCAATCCATCTACTTTACCTCAGTTAAGTAAGAGGAACGGCTATGTATAAACACATCATCCCCACAGCATTTCTTGCATTGTTGTTTGCC
>CAYPOI010000042.1:0-3753 GCA_964412365.1 uncultured Chitinophagales bacterium
CCGACATGGTGAAGGATGGCTCGGAAATACCGCTCGTCTTCCGGCGATACCAATGTGATCGCGGTTCCGGTTTTTTCGGCACGTGCGGTACGGCCAATACGGTGGATGTAATCGTCGACATCGCGCGGAACATTGAAGTTCATCACATGCGAGACGTTCGTCACATCGATCCCACGTGCCATCACGTCGGTCGCCACGATCGTTGAAATGCGGTTGTTGCGAAACTCAGCCAAGGTGGCCTCACGCTCGTGCTGCTCCATGTCGCCATGCATGCTTCCCACTTTCACGCCTTTTTTGGCCAATACCCGCGCCAACGACGCGGTGCCACGCTTCGTGGAACAGAAGATGATGCCCGACTGCCAATCCAATTTATCGAACAAATCCAAAACCAGGTCGATTTTGCCATCCTCACGGACCTTGAACGCTTGCTGGGTCACACCCTTTGCGGTAGTGAAGGTCGATACGTTGATGCGGATGGGGTCGCGGGTCAGCTCACGAACCAAGGCATCCACGCGATCGGAAATCGTTGCCGAAAACATCAGCGTTTGGCGGTCTTTCGGAAGCTTCGACACGATCAGACGCACATCTGGGATGAAGCCCATGTCCAACATGCGGTCGGCTTCATCCAATACTAAAAATTGCAAAGCGGTGAAATCAATTTGAAGCACGCGGATCAAATCGATCAACCGACCAGGTGTTGCCACGATGATGTTCACACCTTCTTTGACGGCGTTTTGTTGCGAACCCCAATCCCCACCGCCATACACGCACGCGGTCGTGATGCCGCTGTGATAGCCGATGGTCCACAATTGTTCATCGATCTGTTGAGCCAACTCACGAGTAGGAGCCAAGATCAAAGCGCGGACGCCCGGCTTGGGATCGATCATCAATTTTTCGATGATGGGAATGGCAAATGCGGCCGTTTTTCCGGTGCCGGTTTGTGCCGATGCGAGTACATCGCGCCCTTGTAAAATGACCGGAATTGCGTCTCGCTGAATCGCGGTGGGGGTAGAGAATTGCCGGTCTGCGAGCCCCATTTTTACTTCCGGGCTCAAGGAATCAAAGTCGAAATCCAAAATACTGATTGTCTAATAAGCCGTTAATATACCGCTATTTGTGTATATTTGCCCATTATGATGTACACCGAAAAATACTTCTACCTGTGCCGGGTCCCTCTGAGTTCCGCCGGTCCGCAAGACACGGAAATCCTAATGACCGCTGAGACCACCGATCAGTTTCCGGATCTGTTTTCCAAGTATGAGGAATTACGGGCTACCGGTTTCAACAAAGACGGCTTATACAGTGCGGTTAGAGCCGACGACATGTACTGCATTGTTCGCACGAATGGAAAAGATGCGGCCAAGATTCAAGCCTTCAACGATTCCAAAGCCAATCTGGTGACGAACCTCCAACATCGGGTGATGCAACAGAACGATAAGAACGCCAAACAGATCCTCAGCAAGGTACACGAAATCGAAACCGACTTCAGCGCCTGATGCGCCTGGGTTATGCGTACGATTCCGATCTGGCTGTTTCTGAGCCTCCTGCCGTTTTCGGCCACGACGGCCCAGCAGGCGAGAGGGTTGTTCTTCGCGGTCCACGGACCTGACGCGCCTCGCTCTGTAGGCGATCCAAACTCGCTCCAAGCCCTTTATTTCGATATTCCGACGACGTCCACGGAGCCCATCTATGTACGGGTTTTCGATGCGGAGACCGGAGGGAATCTGGATGCGCGACGTGGGGCATTCAACACCAAAACCCGTTTCGTGATCCTCGGTGGGGCCAGTGCGAACCAGATCCATGGCATCAACCATAACCCGGCCCGCAATCGTCGCCTCACCTTTCCGGCTTCCGACATCATCTATGATGAAACCATCGGAACGAACGCCCGGATCGATGGCCGCTATTTGAACATGGGTTCGCTTCCATTGATCAAAGGGTATCCTATCACGTCCGAAACCCGTCGGTTTGCGCTACTTGCGTTCACTGTGGAAGGCGACGACGCCAACTACTTCGACTATGTGCTGTCTTTGGACCCCGACGGCAAAGTGCCGCCACCGGGTGTGGCCATGTTCACCTATGAACTGACCCTTCGAACGCCTGAAACCCGCCAATTCAAAAGCGAAATCCGGATTCCTACCGCCGGACTCGACTCTTTACGCATCGAAACTTTCGGCGTGAGCGGTGCGCCAATGCAGCTAAACATCCCGTTTCAAGAATCTGTGCCCATTGTATCTCCAGGAACGGGACAATGGGTTCGGCAGTCGGTCGCCATCCCAACCAACAGTCCGACCGTAGGACTGCAATTTCAAGGACTGGGCACACAAAATACGTTCAGCGTGATTGCCCGTCGCCCCGATGGTTCTGTGATCCCGATTCCGCTACCTATTCTGGATTTCGAGCCGATCACGTACCCGCGCTTCTCGTTCCGCACCAGCTATGTCGACACATCTTGCGTGAACGTGCAATTTTCCAAGTTGGGCGACATCCCCGCGAATTTCCAAGTCAGCGAAACACGATGGGTTTTTGAGTCGGATGTGATTTCGGGAACGGACATCCAACGCCGATTCGACGCACCCGGCGTGTACCACTTCCGATTGGAAATCGATGGCAGGATGGGAGGTGAACCTCAGCAAGTGGTGATTGAAGATTCGGTGACCATCAACCAGCGTCCGAGAGCATGGGCTGGCGGTAACCGTGTGACGATCCCTGGACGCTCGATGGCCTTCGACGGAACGGTCTCCGAAGACTTGGATGGCCGCATCACCCGATATGAATGGGATTTCGGCGATGGACAAACCGGCGCCGGAGCCCGCATCGATTATCAGTACGATAACCCAGGTTCGTACACCATCACGCTAACGGTGTACGACGACTCAAACAGTCCGTGCAACATCGCTGTATCCTCGGCATTGGTTCTGGTGAATCGTCCGCCGATCGCCCGCATCCAAGCTCCTGCGGCTGCGCAGCGAGGGGATGCCATCACATTCGACGCATCCGGTTCTTCCGATCCCGATGGAACCATTGTGGATTACGAATGGGTGATCAATGGCACCGAACATGAGGGCGAGAAAGTGGAATGGACCGTGGCTACCGATGCTCCGGTTCTGGCTCGACTGCGAATCACCGACAATGCACGCACAACGAATTCAACGGCAACGGCCGAACATCGCGTTCGCGTGAAACGCGCCCCGATCGCAGAGGCCGGAAACGACAAACATGTGTCGCCCAACCGACCCGCCACGTTTGTGGGTGAGCGGTCCAGCAGTCCTGATAGCCGGATTGTGGCCTATGAATGGATTTTCCCTGGGGATGTACGTCGCCAAGGTGCCCGCGTGGAGCAAGGAATTGCCGAACCCGGATGGCATACCGTGTATTTGGATGTGACCGATACGGAAGGTGCCGTGGGTCGCGATTCCCTGCGTGTGCGGGTCAACCATCCACCCGTACCCGTCGTTACTGGCGAGTTAAAGGTTGAAGGTCGCACGGTTTCATTATCTGCCAGCGATTCATATGATCTGGATGAAGATGCCGAAATCATCCGCTACGAGTGGGCGATGGGAGACGGCACCAATTTGATCGGGCCTAACATCACGCATACCTACCGTCGGGACGGAGCCTTTACCGCGACCCTCACCATCGCCGACAATTCCGGCACATTTTCGTCCATCCAAGCCACTCGCGTGGAGATTCAAACCGGGGTAGAACCGATCGTATCGGCCCCTGTTGTTGAAACTGCGGCCGCACCGATTG
>CAYPOI010000042.1:3853-14180 GCA_964412365.1 uncultured Chitinophagales bacterium
ATGAACCGGGCACCCGAAGCGTTGGCGATGTTGACCAACGAAGCCTTGACCGACACCCTCATCGTGTTCGACGGTTCCTATTCTTCCGATCCGGATGGGGACAGATTGTCGTTCGAATGGTTTGTGGATGGAGTCTCGGTCGGCAAAACCGCTCGATTGGAACACCGTTTCCTCACGGCGGGTCGCAAGACCATTCTGCTTCGCGTGGATGATGGATTTGAATTGGCCAATTCCGTTTCGGAGTGGTCGAGAACCCTTTACATCTATTCCAAATGAGCGAATCCGATCTAAAACCCATCCTCATCGCCTTGTCCGACAAGATCGTAGACCTGAGCGAGATCATCGAGTCGGATGCTTCCGGTACGGAAGACATCGAGCGTAAAGAAGCGCGGCAGACCTTGCGGGCGATCGGTGATGAATTGGTCGGCTTTTTGGCGCATGCCCACGACGAAGACCGGGCTTTTCTACATTTCATGCTCGGATCGTTGTGCAGCACGCTGGCCATGTGGGAAAAGGCGGATGTGGCGTATGCCGAAGCTCGGGCCTACTGGCCGGATCACGTCGGATTATTGAACGAACATTTTTACTGCTTGATGCAGCTCGATCGGTTCGCCGATGCCTTGGCTGCGATCGACGCGAGCATCCGTCATGGTGGCGAAACGCCGGATGTGCTGCAAAATAAAGCCACTGTGCTGGTGCATCTGGATCGGGTGAAAGAAGCCAAAGTGCTGATGATCTCGTGCATCGCGAAATACCCGAACGATACCGAAGCGGCCCGCTTCATGTCCGAATTGGACGCTTACACGACTGGATAGAACCAAAAGCCATGCCTACTGGAAAACCCTCCTCGAAACGCCGCAAATCCAACAAGATCGATGTTTTGTTTGAAGACCGCGATATGATCATCGTGAACAAGCCATCGGGTCTGTTGACTGTCCCCATCCCTAAAACTCGAGCCATCAATCTTTTGGAAATCGTGAACGATGCCTTGGCCAAAAAAGGGGAGAAAGCGATTACGGTGCATCGGATTGATCGGTATACGTCCGGCGCGGTAGTGTTCGCAAAAAACAGCGAGGCGCATCGAGGTTTGGTCAAGCAATTTTTATCGCACACCCCCATCCGCACCTATCTGGCTTTGGTCCGCGGAACCGTGAAGCCGGCCAAGGGTGAACTGGTGCATTACATGAAAAAAGTGTCGCAAGGATTTCGGAACGTGGTGACCAAGCCCGATGATCCCGAAGGTGCGATGGCCCGCCTCATCTATGAAACCGAGGAAAGCCACAAGCAGACCTCGTTGATGAAAATCAATCTCGATACCGGACTCAAGAACCAAATCCGGGTCCAATTCGCGGCGATCGGAAATCCGATGGTCGGCGATCGTCATTATTCTCCGAACGAAGCCAAAGAAACCCATATCGACCGCCAGGCATTGCATTCGTGGGAGCTGGAACTGATGCATCCGAAAACAAAAAAACCGATCAAGGTCAGAGCTGATTTTCCGCAGGATTTCAAGGAGCTGCTGGCCTTTTATCGCAATATTTAAAGCGTTTGCACCGATTCAGGAAGTTGCTTAAAATCTGTTACTTATAAGTTCAAACGGGAAGGGTTCCGTTTGCTCGACGCGAGATCCATTTGGAGACCACCATGACCGAAGGTACGTCCTACTACGACGCCATCATTACAAAAGCCTTAGAACTTGCTCAATCGAACGATTGGCAAACCACATTCGACGAATTTGACATCTTAAAGACCAAATGGTCCGAAGGTCCCGAGCTCGAAGACGAAGAGTGGAAAACATCAAAATTCGCAGAGCTCACCGAGGCGCAAAAACACTTTGCGGAGCGCCGGAAAGCCCATTACGAGCAGGTAAACGAGCGTCGTACGCAAAACTTGCAGCGCCGCGAAGACATGCTCAAGCGCCTTACCGAGCTGGTCGACAACAAGCGTTGGGCCCAGTACGCGGAAGTCGCATCGCTCCAGCGGAAATTCGAGGATGTTCGTCCTTTACCTGCAGAAGCCGAGGAGCAAACCAAGCGGTTTGAAGCTCTTCTTGCCACCTTCAATGAGCACAAGGTCGAGTACCTGGTGAAAATCCGTCAGCGTGAAGACGACAACATGCTGATCAAACTCACCATTGTGGAAAAGATCAAGCAGCTTGTGGCCACTCTTACCGAAGCCACAAAATGGACGGAAGCCGATGCCGAATTGGAGAATCTGTCGGATCAATGGCGCAAAGTCGGTAAAGTAGCAAAAGAGCGTTCGGATGAGGCTTGGAATGCGTTCAAACACGTGCGAGATACCTACTTCGAAGCCAAATTGTCTTTCGATTCGAAGTACCGTGGCGAGCTTGAAAAGAACAAAGCCACCCGCACCGAATTATGTGAAAAAGCGGAAGCATTGCTGACCGAGACCGACCTGGCCCTCGCCGCCAAGGAAATGAATCTGCTACATAAGCGGTGGAAGGAGACAGGTCCCACCTTTCGTGAAGAATCCGAGCCTCTTTGGGAGCGCTTCAAGGCCGCATCCGACAAATTCAATGAAGTGAAGCACGAAAATCTGGATGTGATCCGCGATTCGGAGCAGCACAACTACGAGGCCAAGGAAAAACTCTGTGAAAAGGCGGAAGCGTTATCCACGGGTGAATCGAAAGATCATGGCCATGATGTGATCGAGAGCTTGTTCAAGGAATGGAACGCGATCGGACCGGTTCCGCGCCGCAAGAACAAGAAAATCTGGGGTCGCTTCAAAGCGGCGATCGACTCATATCAGCAACATCGCCGGTCGCATTTCAAACAAGCTCGTCTGGACCAGAAAGAGAATCTGACCAAAAAGAGAGAGATCATCGAAAAACTCACTGCGATGGCTACTCAGGAACCGAATGAGGCAATGGCGACTGAGTTGAAGCAGCTTCAGCAGGAGTTCCAAGCGGTCGGGTTCGTACCGATCAAGCAGAAAGAAAAAATCTGGCAAGAGTATCGGGCCGCATCCGATGCGGTATACAAATTGGTCCGCAGCTCCGAGCCTCAAGCCGCTCCGAGGTACATCCCTCAAAGCGCTAGGCAAAGTCATTCGTCGGAGCCAAGATCGGAGCATAAGCAAAAGCAATCTGAGCTATTCCGGTTGAAAAAAGAGATTGAATCGGCCACCGAAACGATGTTGCATTACACCGATGCCATCACGTATATCAAGCCGAACAAATCAGGCAATTTGTTGAGAGATGACATCCAGGCGAAAATCGATTCCGCCAAAGTTCAGATCGCTGAAAAACAAGCTGAAATGGACGCGATTCGGAAGGAACTCGATTCAACCAATTAGGTTATAGCAACTATCATGTCATCAAAACGGACCATCGTCTTATCGGGCTCTCCTTCGGCAGGCATCAAAACGATGCTCTCCGAAGCCGGGTACTCGGTAAGTTCGACTGGTATCGGAGTCACCGTTTATGTGGATGACGGGAAAGATCATATTTCGGTGACCGGCGCCGCCATCGATGCCTTGCGTTCGATGGATGTGATTGTGATTTCGCACCGATCCGTTTTGGAACATCGCATTTTATCGTCGAAGCTCGGTGTGCAAGATGTGTTGGATCCAAATGAATTGGACGCGCTCATCTCGACAATTGAATCGGTTCGAAACCGGTCGATTTCCATCCGCTTTTGGGGTGTGAGAGGATCCATCCCTTGTCCGGATCCGGAGAACATGATGTTTGGAGGCAACACATCTTGCGTTCAGGTGTCGTTGAAGAATTCCGATGATTACCTGATCCTGGATAGCGGCTCGGGTATCCGCACACTGGGCAATGCCTTGGTTCAACATGGGCGCGAAGTGCATGGCCATATTTTCATCACGCATGCGCATTGGGATCACATCCAAGGATTCCCGTTTTTTCGTCCCATTTATGAGCCAGTGAGCAGCCTGGCGATTCACATGCCGCGGCAGAAATTGGGCGATTGCAAAACCGTGCTTACCACGCAGTTTACGCCCACGTATTTCCCTGTGACGGTGGATATGCTGAATGCCCGCATCCAATATGTGACACAGGAAAAAGATCCGGTTGAGTACGACGGCTACACCATGGAATTCATGATGGCCAACCATCCGGTTGAAACGGCCATCTACAAGCTCAAGGCCGAGGGCAAAACCATCGTCTATGCTCCGGATAACGAGCTTACTCCAGATGTGCTTCCGGCATTCATCGAATTCATTCGAGACGCCGACATCCTGATTCATGATGCCAACTACGATCGGCATATTTATCGCAAGCGGGTGGGATGGGGACATTCGGCTTGGGAAGATGTGGTGGATGCGGCCCATGCGGCCGGCGTAAAGCACCTCTATCTGACCCATCATGATCCTACGGCTCATGACGAAATCCTGATGCAACGTGAAAAGCACCTTCATCAGCACGCCAACAAGTTTGAGACGTTGAAACTGGCCCGCGAGGGTGTTGTCGTCCGGGTTTAATCCGGAATCACGCCCAATTGATCGGCTGAGGCGATGCGCACATTCGTAAGCGCATCCACAGGCAATTCTTTCATCAGCGCTTCGATCGCTTCCAGATCCGCTTTCATGGGATCAAGCCATGTCTTCAAATCCTCGGTGCGAAGTACCACCGGCATCCGGTCCGACAACGGCTTCACCAGCAGATTGGAATCCATCGTCAGCACATTCACCACACCATCCAACTCATACGCCGCTAGCATCATGTCGCGCTTTTTATACAAGGTGTATAGAAAGCAGAATGAAACGTCGGTCGCGGTTTTTGATAGGATGAACCCCTCGATCGGAACGACACATCGTTTGCGCTGAAGCACGGGATGCAAGACCTTGTTACGGAATGGATACACGGGAGCCACCACCCAATTCATCTCACGGGAAACGGGCTTGCGGTGATCGTCTGGCTGGATAACCGTAATCGTGCCACCCGGCGCCGATGCCGGTTCGTTTTGTTGTTTAAGGTGCAGAGTCATGGCTGTATTTTATCATAGGCTCAAAATAACCACATCTGCCATGCACCCAAGCGACTTCTTCATCAATCCGCACGATCGCCGAATACCCGCCTTCTGGCGCATTCTGTTCCAGTTCATCCTGTTCATCGGTTTCATTCTGCTTCTTCAATTCGGATTCCAGGACCGACTTCCGAATCTATTGAACCACACGCTTCCTCTCATCGCGTTCACCCTGAGCGTGTATGTGAGTGGCCGATGGCTGGATAACCGACCTTTTTTGGATTTCGGACTCCATCTGTCGCCCCGATGGTGGCGCGAATGCGGTTTGGGTGTCGGCATCGGATTCATGGCCATGGGAGCCATCTTTGCTGCCTTCTGGCTGTTGGGCTGGATGGATTTCACCGGATTCGGATGGGAGCGCGCCGGCATGCAACCTTTCGGCATCGCCATTTTCGGGTACTTCCTGCATATGGCCATGGTCGGATTCTATGAAGAATTGTTCAGCCGTGGCTACCACTTGAAAAACATGATGGAAGGATATCGCTTCGGTTCCGACACCACCGGAAATCGTGCGGCCATCCTCAGCCTGGTCACATCATCCCTCATTTTCGGTCTGATGCACGCCGGAAACTCAAACTTCAGCGCTGCAGGAATGGTGGGAATCACCATAGCCGGATTGTTGCTCGGCATACCCTATCTCATGACGGGTCGACTTGGGTATGCCATCGGGTTGCATTTCTCATGGAATTTCGCCCAAGGTGCGGTGTTCGGTTTTCCGGTCAGCGGGAATCCGTTTCGCGAAAGCCTGTTGCAGCACCGCATCATCGGACCCGAATGGCTCACCGGCGGCGCATTCGGTCCTGAAGCCGGCATTCTGCCATTCATCCTCCTGATTCTTGCTGGTATTCTGAGTGTCGTGCTTTTGGTTCGATCGGGCGTGCCATTCAAGGTCCACGAATCGTTTAAGTAGGTATATTGCCGGATGTCCACCCTTCCCTACGGCATCTTTTCGACGCGCACATCGCCGCCCCGAGCCGGCTTGAAGCATGGGGATGTGGTGATCGACCTTTCCGGCATGGAACGAGCCGGATGGTTTTCCGTTGTGACGGGATTCGCAGGCGAACCCTTCTCCCAATCCACGCTCAACGCGTACATGGAATTGGGTCGACCCGTGTGGAAGGAGGTGCGTCGGATCGTTGTGGAGGCGCTTCATTCCAATCCGCGGGACCTTCATCCCTATTTCGTGCCGCTAGCCGATTGCATCCTCCATCATCCTTCCCGCATCGGCGATTACACCGATTTCTATTCCTCCTATCATCATGCGTTCCGGGTGGGCTCCATGTTCCGCGGACCCGAGAACGCGATCAATCCCAACTGGACCAAGCTTCCGGTCGGCTACCACGGACGTAGCAGCTCCATCGTATTGAGCGGGACGGATGTGCGTCGCCCGAAGGGACAGACCCCGGAATTCGGACCCACCAAGAAGCTTGATTTCGAGCTCGAAATGGGGTTCTATATCGGTCCGAGTTCCACACTCGGAACCCCGATACCGGTCGAGCACGCCGAAGAGCATATTTTTGGACTCACATTGCTGAATGATTGGAGCGCGCGGGATATCCAAGCGTTCGAATACCAGCCCTTGGGTCCGTTCACGGCCAAGAATTTCCTGACCAGCATTTCGCCATGGATCGTGCCTTTTGAAGCCCTCGAGCCGTTCCGCTGCACGCTTCCACCCCAACAAGAAAAACCGGCTGATTACTTGGCAGAACCCGCATCCATTAGTGTTGATATTTCTCTTGAGGTCTGGGTGAATGGCCGATGTGTGACACAAACGAATTTCAACACCTTGTACTGGAGCATGGCTCAGCAGCTTGCGCATCATACCATCACCGGATGTGATGTGAGGGCGGGCGACTTGATGGGATCTGGCACGATCAGTGGTGAAGAGCCCGGCTCGGAAGGTTGCCTCCTGGAAAAAAACAATGGTTTTTTGAAGGATGGCGACGTTGTGGAACTGCGCGCCTACTGCGAGAAGGGAGGATTGAGAGTCGACTTCGGACCCGTTTCGGGCCGCATCCTGCCAGCGCTTATCTGAGCAACGTCATCTTGCCGGTGAGGTGGTTTCCACCTGCCACCAAGCGGTAGATGTACAACCCACTTGCCAGACCATCGGATCGGAAGGGAATCTGATATCGACCCGCATTCCGTTCTTCATTCACCAAGGTTCTCACATGCCGCCCAAGGGCATCAAAGACATCCAGCCGCACATAGCGACGATCTGGAATGGTGAATTCGATCTGTGTGATCGGATTGAACGGATTGGGATAATTCTGAGATAGGGTAGGAACATCGGGTACCGTCTCGCTGTCGATGCGATACTGGACGGTATTGTTGTTGAATTCGGAGCCATTCGTGATCACGAGTCCAAGAAACTCGAGGTCGTTCCACGCCCACGGTGTGGATACCAGTATCGCTCCACTCGCATCGCCACGGCGCAGGATCTCTTCAATGCGTCCATCCGTCATATATCCGAGAACCGCGACTCCAGTGGCGGCTTCCGAATGGACCACAGAGACGCTGATGGGGCCAAATACCGCGTCCGGACGCGTGATCTTATAATATCGCGCCGCGGTTCGATTCAACGACTCGGACGGCATCAATGAATCCGGAATCGCGACGCGAGTCGACACAACCGGATTCGGATAATCGTGGCTCGCTTCAAATCCATAGGTTCCGCGCGCTTGATCACCCGACGCGAAATGCCAGGCATGATTTTCTGCCAAACTCTCGGAATAGGACACATCCCGTAATGTGAGCACCTGTCGGATCGTGGCCACCATTTGGTTTCCATTCACAACCACGCGATCCCACACATCCACCCAAAACGATATGCCGAAGGTTTCCGCGTAATACAGCATCCATGTCACGTGGTAATAAGCACCAGGCGTGCTGCGTGCCGGGTTCCGGAAAATAGACTGCGAACCGAGATAATTGTAATAGTCGTTCACCTGCGGATAGGTGATTTCCTCCATCATGGTGGCATCCATTTCCACCCAATCCACGCGTCCGGCATCGCCCGCCCAGAAGTTCGTCGCATATTGGATGGCATGCTTGAATTCATGGGCCACCGTCACCTTGAGGGCGCCTAAAACATCACCTTCTGGATCGTCATTCGGCGGAAACCCTGTGAAATTGCTATGCAGCACGATGTACGTGGTCCCGCCCGATGGCTGCGCATAGCCGTAATAATCCAGGTCTTCGAAATAAATCTGATAGGGCGTGATGCCGATCGGATCGCGGAACTTTTGCTGCACCACCTGAAGCTGATAGGTATAATCGGCATACTCGGCGGTTCGCTCCACATAATCCGGAATGCCATTCAGATTGAGATCCGTTGCCGGCACCGCATTCGGACCGGTCGTTTCATAATTGATCTGAAATTTGCCGGATGGGGATGTGAACACGGCGGCGATCCGCATCCGCAAATCCTCTTCAGACGATAGTTGTTTCATCCTGGTGCCGGATTCACGCGATTCAATGATAGCCGGCGTATAGCATTTGATCCACTCTTGAGCGGTCAGGGATGCGGGAAACAGAATAAGCAGGAAAAGAAAGCGGGACATTTATTTGATCAGCGTGATGGATCTCGTAAGACGTTGGCCGTCCGCATCTAAAACCAAAACATACACACCCGATGAGAGATTCCCGGCATCGAACCGGATAGAATGTTCCCCGACAGGCATGGATTCATTAACCAAGACGCGCACGTCCCGGCCAAGGATGTCATAAACCATCAAACGGGTATGTACGGACGCAAGATCTTGCGTCCCTAAGGTGAAACGGATTTCCGTTGTCGGATTAAACGGATTCGGATAATTGTCCAAGCTCAATTGCGACGGACGTTCCGGCTCGCGATCCAGCCCGACCGGCGTCTTCGGATTCGTGATGATGGTGACCGAATCGGTGCGATAGAAATAACTCTCATCAATCAATCCGCTTTGAAATACAAGTACCGTGGTATCCTTTCGAACGGCACGAAACGATAAGGTGAGGCGTGATTCGCCTGTAGTTGCCTCGCTTTGAACATGCACAAACCGGGTAATCGTCGAATCTTGCATCCAATCGGTCCGCTGCGCGGATGTGGGCATGTCACGGTTTTTCACCTCGCTCAAGATCAAGGCTTGCTTGCGCTCGTTCACGGTACCGGAGCGAGCAGTTACCTTGGTTTCCATGGGAAGATGCACGAGAATGGTGTCGCCCTCGGCAACGGATTCAACCTGCATCTGCGGATTCAATCCATACCAGAATGGCTCGATATCCAGCCAGTACACGTCGTCAAATGGATGTGTTTCTTCGAATCGTGGCGCGCCGGGACCAACCCCGAACCCATCGGCGTCGTTTGGGAGCTTGTTTTGAAACAGGTAGGCCGCGTCGAGGGGAGTGAGAGTGCCGTTCCTGGTGAGATCCGAACGAAACACGGATGTAAGCGACGAATTCAATGGGAATTTGCCCACAAGATGGGCGAGCATATCAGACAGATCCTGATCATTGACTTGAGAATCGAGATTGAAATCGCCATACGGAACTTTCGGAATCCGATGGATGGGTCCCACACTGAACCGTGCGGATGTGATATTCATACCAGTAATGTTCGCAGAACCTGTGTTCGCCACCACCACGCCGATCATGTCCACGTCCTCAAAACGGATGGAATTCGGCAGTTTCATAACCTCATAGGTTTGAATACGGTCAAAATCACGGACAACGGGTTTAATGCCCTCCACCACGCTTCCATTTTTGAGATAGGCAATCACTCCGAACTGGATGTTGTCATTCAAGCGATATCCGTGCAAATACACATATCCCGTGTCTTGGGCTGTAGGCACATACCGATAATGGCGTGCCGAATATCTGTTCAGCGAGCCAACGGACACGTCCGCGCTATTGGTCAATAACACACTGGATGTGGTCGGGAGACTGTCACGATCCGCGAAGCCATAACCCCCTCTGGAACGCGACCCGGATGCATGATGCCATAGATGGTTTGCCACGAAATATTCTTCATACAATTCCGGTTTATAGGCGTTCATCGCCTCTCTCATGGAGATGTAATGGTTGTCGCGAATCCGATTCCACACATTCACCCAGAAATGGGGACCGATGCGCTCGTGGTAGAACAAGCTGAACGAAGCCATGGAATAGGCGCCTGGTATGGATGTACCGGGATTCGTAAAGATGGAGCCACTACCGGTATACGACACATAATCGTTCACCTGAGGATAGACCACTTCCTCCATCATGGTGGCGTCCATTTCCGGCCAAGCTATACCCCCTTGCACAATTCCCGTTTCACCGCGCCACCGACTCGTGGCATACTG
>CAYPOI010000042.1:14280-23386 GCA_964412365.1 uncultured Chitinophagales bacterium
GATTCATCGGCGTATTCGCCGGCACGGTCGATGTAATCGGGGATGCCGTTCTCGTCGAGGTCGGTAGCCGGCACACTATCCTGTCCGGCCGTTTCGAAACGAAGCACAAATTTGCCGGATGGGGATAGCACCTCGCGAGTGGCTTGGGTGGTCGGAGGTGGCTCGGGCAGAGCTTTTCCTCGACGCATCGCTTCCATCACGGCAGGGGTTCCGCATTTCACGATGTCTTGAGCCTGAAGGGGGATTCCGGAGAGGCTCAACCCTAAGATGATCCAAAAACCACGCATCTGATTTCGAATAGCCGTATTTTTTAGCTTAAACTTAAAAGTATGGAAAGCAAGGTTCTCCTCTATTACAATTTCACGCCGATCGACGAGGTTCCGGCATTCATCGAGTCCCATAAAACTCTCTGCAAGGAATTGAACCTGCTCGGACGCATCTATGTTTCCGAGGAAGGCATCAATGGCACGGTTTCGGGCTCCATCGCCGCGTGCGACGCCTACAAAGAGCATGTGTGGTCTCTTCCGGGCCTTTCCACCACGGAATTCAAAGAAGATTTGTGCGATCACGTGCCGTTTGGACGTTTGATCTGTAAATACCGCGCCGAAATCGTGGCGCTGCATACCGATTTGGAATTGGATCCGAAAGAAGGCGGAACCCACCTGAGTCCGCGCGAATGGCGCGAAACGCTTGAAAAAGAGAAGGATTTCGTGATGATCGATGTCCGAAATCAATACGAGTCGAAGATCGGTCACTTCGAAGGCGCCATCCTGCCGGACCTGGAAAACTTCTACAATTTCCCGCAGTGGGTGGACGAATCCGGCATTCCGAAAGACAAGAAAATCCTGATGTATTGCACGGGCGGCATCCGGTGCGAAAAATTCTCTGTGTTGATGAAAAAGAAAGGCTATGCGGATGTGAGCCAATTGCATGGCGGCATCCTCACCTATGCGAAGGAAGAAAATGGCGCGCATTTTCACGGAAAATGCTTCGTGTTTGATGATCGCTTGGCGGTGCCTGTGAATCCGAATGAAGACGAACCCATCAGTTTTTGCGAACTGTCTGGAAATCCGGCCGATACCTACATCAACTGCGCAAACATGGACTGCAACAAGTTGTTCATCTGTTGCGAGGGCGCGGCGGATAAATACCAAGGATGTTGCAGCGAAGCCTGCATGCATGCGCCCCGTGTGCGACCTTTCAACAAAGAATCGGCTTTTGCGCCATTTCGTCGTGCGCATCACTACCAGTTATGAACGCGCGGATCCTCCTGGTCCTTTTTCTACTATCCTCGTGCAGTTTGTTTGAAACGCGGGATGTGGAAAAACCAGGTAGTGGATCCTTAGCGGTGTTCTTGCAACCCGACCGTCCCGAAGTGGTACTCGACAACCTGATTTCGGCCATCGCCGGAATGAGCGCTCTGAATTTTGTGCGCAGTTTAGACGGCGACGATTTCGTGTTCACGCCGACGGTTGCGGCGCAGCAGTTGTACCCGGATGTGTTTGCAGGTTGGGATGTGGCCTCTGAAGAAAATTGGTTCACGCAAATGAGCACGGCGGCGGCACAATCATCGGGTCATCAGCTGACATTGACGAATATCACCACCGAAATATCGTCGAACACGGAACGCCAGGTCGTGGCCAATTATAGTCTCACGGTGTATCATAACCGTGTTTCGCAAGGAGTTCCGAACCTTGTGCGCGGACGTTTTGTACTTACTCTCGTCTCTGCCGACAATGGCTTATGGAGCATCCGCGAATGGTCCGACATCTCCATGGACGACGAGCCGAGCTGGTCCGACCTCAAAGCGCTCTTCACGCGGAATTAGGCGTTGAAAAAGGCTTCGGTGATGGCCTTGAATTTGTGCGGCTGGTCGAGAAAGGCGAAATGTCCGGCGCCTTCGATGGTCACCAACGCCGCATTCGGCATGCCATCGCGCATACGTTCGGCTTGATAGATGGGGGTCGAATCGTCGTTCACGCCCCAAAGCAATAAGGTGGATTGCGGAACCAAAGGAAGACAAGGCTCCAAATATTCGGATACGGTTTTCACGAACACCTCGCGCATCACGCCTTGAAGTGTTTGATAATCGCTCGAGCCAAGGGCTTTCCACAGCGCTGTGCCACGGAGCTTCCCTAATGCGGCGGCGCGCAGAGGTTGAGGTAGAAGCTGGAGCGGCGCTTTGAGAGATTTTGCTGTGTATTTCTTGAGGTAGAAGCTGGGTTTGCGGCGCGGCTTCATTCCGGCTCCGCCGGTGATGAGGATGGATGTCACGAGCGAGGAATCGGCCGGGCGGGAGCAGAGCTTTAGGGTGATGCGCCCACCGAACGAATGGGCGAGGATGTCGACGGGACCGACGTCGAGGTGACGGATGAAGGCGGCAACGAGATCGGCGTAGTCGTCAATCTGCCAGGGGAAGGGCGGGGGTGGGGATTGTCCGAAGCCGGGGAGGTCGATCAGATAGATCGTTCGGTTCACCTTCAACGACGCCGCCAACGGGCGCATCACCTTACCCGACACTCCCCAACCATGCAGAAAAAGCAACGGCTTTCCCTCTCCGAGTGTCTCAACATGTACCGATAAACCGCCGTGATTGAACTGCATAGGCCGAAAGTACGGCAATCGTTCCGGAATCTGTGCAGATTGTGTAAGATTTCGCCGGTTTCCGCCTCTATACAAGTATGTGGAAACGTGAACTCTTCTTTTTCTTCGAGCGACTCGAAATCCGAGCCGGCGAACGCCGTGCCATCGCCACGCTCCTGCTCCTTGGCACACTGCTCAACATCGCCGCAGACTGGATGCCCAGCCCCAGCACCTACGACGCCGCCTACTACGAACCCCTCATGGCCGCCTTCAACGAGCGCGTGGCTCGCAACCAAGCCGAAGCCGCCGCCCAAGACTCGCTCTATCTGGGCTTGGTGAAGGAAAGCCCGCTTACCATTTTGAGCACTGGCCAGGCCGATACCTCGCGCCTCGCGCGTCGCGCCAAAAACACCACGCCTCGCGTATCGCCCCCGTCCGCCCCCATCCCCATCAACACAGCCACCCTCGACGAACTAGATTCCCTGCCCGGCATCGGACCCGCCCTCGCGGCCCGCATCATCCAATACCGGGAAGAAAACGGGCCATTCAAAAGGGTTGATGACCTGCTCAACGTCCGGGGCATAGGCCCCGCGTTGCTTGCCAAAATCCGAGACTTCATTATTTGTTAGTGGTTGGTGGTTTGTTGTAGGCGAGATGTGCGATGTGCGATGTTTGAAGCGCGATGTGCGAAGCAAGAGACATTAATTCGATAACTTTCCCGTTAACTACTTCCACGTGATTAATTCGAGCATTTTGCTTCGAGCATCGCACGATTAACCTCGCACTATAAACATCGCACATCGCGCTTTTAACATCGCACAATCCATATGACCAACATCCTCTGGGCCGACGACGAAATCGATCAATTGCGTCCACACATCCTGTTTTTGGAAGGGAAGGGATTCAATGTGACGCCGGTGACCAACGGGATGGATGCGTTGTCTCTCATCTCCACGAAACCGTTTGATATCGTGTTTTTGGATGAGCAAATGCCGGGGATGGATGGGTTGACGACCTTGGGTCGCATCAAAGATTTATATCCGGGTCTGCCTGTGGTGATGATCACGAAAAGCGAAGAAGAATCGATCATGGAAGATGCGATCGGGTCGAAGATTTCGGATTATCTGATCAAGCCCGTGCACCCCAATCAGATGCTTCTCACAGTCAAACGGGTGTTGGATCGTCAGCGCATCCGCTCGCAAAAATCGGCGCAGACCTACCTTCAGCAATTCAATTCGATCGCATCCCGATTGCACAAAGGAAGCGGGTGGGACGATTGGGTGGATATCTACCGCCAACTCACGCAATGGGACATCGAGCTTGAAAAAGGCGACGATGCCTTACGGCAAGTCTTGTTGGATCAATTCCAGGAAGCGAACCGGGCGTTCGGCAAGTTCATCCAAGAAGAATATGTGTATTGGTTGAACGACAAATCCGAATCGCGTCCATTGCTTTCTCCCGATGTGATTCCGGAATTTGTGCAACCTCACTTCAAAAAAGGGAAGCCGGTGATGTTGTTTGTGATCGATTGCATGCGGTATGACCAATGGCGGGTGTTTGAATCCATCCTGTCTGAGTATTACAAGATCGGGACGGAGTTTTATTGCAGCATCCTTCCGACCGCCACTCCTTATTCCAGAAATGCCATTTTTTCGGGATTGTTTCCTCGCGACATCGAACGGGATTACCCGGATTTGTGGACGGTACAGGACGATAATGAGACGTCCCTCAACAAGTATGAAGACAAATTGTTGGAGGCCTTGTGTCGGCGTTTGAAAACCTCCTTCGTTCCGAAATATGAGAAAGTGCTGACTACGGACGATGGGAAGCGGGTCTTCGAGCGCATACGGAACTATTCACAACTCCCGTTCAGCGCTTTTGTGTTCAACTTCGTGGATACGTTGGTGCACTCCCGCTCCGACTCGGATGTGTTAAAAGAAATCGCGCCAGATGTGGCTGCCTTCCGAGGACTGACCAAAACCTGGTTCGACCACTCCTATCTGTTGCAGATTTTCAAAAGCTTGGCAAAAGAAGATGTGACCGTGATTGTGACCACCGACCATGGTGCGGTACGAGCCCTTCGCGATACCAAAGTCCATGGCGACCGCGACACAAGCACCAGTCTTCGGTACAAGTATGGACGCATGCTCAAAGCGGATCGCGATAGTGCCATTTTTGTGAAGGATCCGGCGGCATTCAATCTTCCACGAGGCGGTTCGGCATTCAATTACATCTTCGCGCTGGAAGACTACTATTTCGTCTACCCCACCAACTATCATAAATATCAGAACAAGTACATGGACACATTCCAACACGGAGGCGCATCCATGGAAGAAATGATATTACCTATCGCCACGCTCACGCCGAAAGGCCGGACAGTCGCATGACATCCGTCGAAACCCATAGCGAGGCGGAAACCATTTCGTTCGGCGAGAGATTCGCTTCGGATTTGTCCATCGGCGACATCGTTCTGCTATCCGGCGATCTCGGTGCGGGAAAGACCCATTTCGTGAAGGGGGTGGCCAAAGGATTGGGTCATGATGAGACACACGTGAATTCCCCTACGTTCACTCTCATCCATGAATACAAAAAGGGCCGCATCCCGATTTATCATGTCGATGCGTATCGATTGAAAGGGGAACAGGAGGCTATCGAGATCGGATTGGAAGATATTTTGTACGGCGATGGCATTACGCTAGTGGAGTGGCCGGAGAGGATCAAGGGATTGTTACCAAATGGTTGCATTGAGGTCCGCATCGAGAAAACGGGAACGGAAACGCGACGATTTTCGTATTTTTGAGATCTCTCATGAGTATCATCGAAAAGAAAAAAACTGCCTACAGGACAGACCGTTTGCCCGTGATTATGCCGTATCACTGGCGTTCAAACAACGCCCTTGTTCCGGGTGATTTGGTGTACTACGGACCGTGTCCGGAGTACTATGGTGTAGGGGTTATTCAAAGAGTTGTGGAACACATATGCATCGTGGATTTCCGCGGCACCGGTGAAACGGGTTTGCACAAAGACGCATTGGAAAAAAAATACCTGATTCCGATTCACAAGCTAGGACTATCGCATCTTCTGAAGGAAGTGTAACCCCAGCGCCACCCCCATCCCTGGGTAAAACGGTTCGATGCCGGTCGATTCGTACAAGAAAAGCATCCACAACAGGCTGGTTCCGCTAGCGGCAATCATCAGCCAATGCATGTTCTTCACGCGGAAATATGGCATGTACACACCCAACACAGGGATCAGAAGCCCAGGTATCACAACGGTTCCGATGGTGTACCACAAGTCGATCACGTTCGGCATCAGCCAAATCAACACGACCGCAAGAATGGCGCTGATGAAGATGCCAAGGCGGGTGTGTGTCGGTCCGATGAGGTCCCGACCGATGGTCTGTCCCGATAAGAACATGAAACTGTCCAACGTGCTCATGATGGTGGCGAGCAATCCGACGAAGAACAGCCCGAGGAGTCCGGATGGAAGCAGGCGCGTCGCCATTTCCGGATAAACAAGCGCTGCGGTTTCGAGATCGGGCAACATCACCCGGCCATATAATGCCGCGAGCATGGTGCTGGCATCGAAGATGAACCAGAATCCGATGGATGTAAGAATCCCTTTTCGTGCGATCGCTGGCGTTTTTGCTGCGGCGCAGCGCTGATGGAAGCCGGGATCAACGAACGTCCATATCGCGATGAAAAACCACACCAACAGATAGGAAACGGAATGGCCGCCTGTGGGACTTCGATGCGCTTCCAGTAATTGGTTCCAGATCTCTATCGGCGATCCAAGCTCATGCCAAGCGAATCCGATGAGCACGAAAAAACCCAGATACATGAGCACGACTTGCAAGCGATCCGTGTTCACGACGGCACGGAAGCCGCCCAGCGCCACGTAACCCGCTATTAAGAGAGACAAGCTGAGAGAGACAAGAGACAAGGACAGGGTGGGCAGGAAGAAGAGGACGAGGAGGGAGCACATGAGGAGATAGGGCGCCGGACTCACCAATACCGCGATCCCCACCGCCGACACCAATCCTGCCGGACGTCCGTGTGCCGCCGTCACCGCATCCGGTATCGTCACGTGGGCCATTTCCCGGATTTTCGGCGCCAAGAGCCATGCGAACAGCATAGCGAAGATGTAATACGGCAAGCCGAACACCACCCATTGCGATATCCCATACAAGTAACCGAATTCGCCGACTCCGAGAATGCCACCATACCAGGTACTCACCAACGTCGCAACGAATGCGGGCAAGGTGAGGGTACGTCCGCTGAGCAAGAATCCGGACTCATCTGACTGTGATGGGCGCTTATACAGGCTGATGCCCAGCAAAGCCAGCCCGTATCCGCCAATCAACGACCAATCAAGCCAGGTCATAGACCATCACGATTAAATCTCCGTGGGTATGCTGGATGCGGGCATTGTACTGTGTGGCTTCGTTGGAACTGCCATCCCGCCGGCCATTTTCCAACGATTCGCGATACAATGGATATTTGAGTCCGTCGGTGATGATTCCCTCCACCAGTCCCGATAGTGGAAACATCGACACGATCTGCCCAGGGCGCACCGATAACGCGATATCCCCTTCAGATAGATACAACCAGCCATCTTTCATGCGGAATATGATGGAGTCGAACCGGCGCCGATATTGCTTCAGAACCGACAAGTTTTTCAGGGTATGATCGAGGCGTTTTCCAGTGGCGCCTAAAACAATGATATCGCCAAATCCATCTCGTTCGGCGCGGATGAGGGTTTTTTCAAGGTCGTTCGTCTCCTGATCGGGATCGTGCTCGACCGGAACTCCCGGATACGACAACGGATCGAAACTGTCCAGATCGCCAACCACGAGATTCGGAATAAGACCCATTTCCAGACAGGCGTTCGCACCACCATCGGCCGCATAAAGGGCGTCGGCACCGGGCAACCAGGTTTCCAAGGGCACCGGTAGTTCGCCCGCACATACGATGAGCAACTTCATGCGGCAAAAATACCCTAAATTCCCTCATGTACTTCGATTCTTTTATTCGGGAGGTCAGCCGGTACCGAACGGTGGCTATTCTGTCTCATGTGCGTCCGGATGCGGATGCGATCGGTTCCCAAACCGCCTTGGCGATGTGGTTCCGAGCTCAAGGCGTCACCGTTCACGCCATGAACGACGATTCCTTGCCACGAAATCTGCTCTGGCTGAGCGACCGGTTTCCGGTGCGTCGCACCGATACCAAGCTATTGGCCGAGGCCGAAGCGTACATCGTGGTGGATGGAAACGCGTTCCATCGGTTCGGAACCGGCGGCGAATTCATCAGCCGATCCAGCAAACCCGTGTTTATGATCGACCACCATCCCGATCCGGATCCCGGTTTCGTGGTGGCCGTCAATTCCGTGGAGGCATCATCCACATGCGAGCTCATCTATCGGTTGTATCGGGAAAGTGATTTGAACTGGTTGTCCGTCGAAGCCGCCGAAGCCTTGTATTCGGGGATGATGACAGATACCGGCTCTTTCCGCTTCGATTCGGTGACGCCAGATACGCATCTGTTCGTGTCGGAAATGATGGAACGAACCCAAATGAATGTGTCGGCCATCCATCGACGTATTTATGACGGACGCAGCCTCGAGCATATCCATCTACTGAGTGATGTGCTTCGCACGCTCGAACTTCACGCCAATGGTACCATCGCCACATTTTCGGTGACCAAGAAAATCCTTGAAAAACACGGCGCCGCATACAGTGATTTGGACGGAATGGTGAATTATGGCTTGGGCGTGGCCGGCGTGAAAGCGTCCATCATGGCATGTGAAGTGGCGGATGGGGTGAAACTCAGCCTGCGTTCTGTCGACCCGGTTGATGTGAACAAATGGGCCCGGGAATTGAATGGAGGCGGGCATGTGCGCGCTGCCGGTGGCCATCACCCCGGACCAATGAGCAAAACCTTGTTTGATGTTGTTCGAATCGGAATGAGCCAAGTATGAGACAATCCATCCTTTTTCTGACTTTGGTTTTGGTAATGGCTTGCGAGCCGACAACCCGTCCCGACGCGGCAAACCGCTCGACAGAAGGCTTGTTCACCATCACGGATAGATCCGATGATGGTGTCGATTCTGAGGTCACGATCACCGAAACACGGATGAACGGTATCACCACGGCGGTTCAGAATGTGAGCCCGGCGGTGGTCACCATCACCGTCACCGAAGTGCAACGTTCACAGATGTCGAACGATCCTTTCTTCGACCTGTTCTTCAATCAGGGTCAACAGCGCGAATTCATCAGCAGCGGCTCAGGCTTCATCATTTCGGCCGATGGTTATGTGGTGACCAACGAGCATGTGGCCAACCGCAATGCCAAAACCATCAAGGTCACTTTGTCGGATGGGCGTGAATTCGACGCCATTCGAGTGGGATCGGATGAATTCACGGATCTAGCCTTGCTGAAAATCACCTCCGGAACCGATTTTCCCTTTGTGGAATTTGGGAATTCGGATGAGCTGATGGTCGGTGAATGGGCGATCGCGGTCGGTAA
>CAYPOI010000043.1:0-20078 GCA_964412365.1 uncultured Chitinophagales bacterium
TTGTCTACGATTTGGATGCCTTTGGGGCCGGAATCCTCGACCATCCTGAACGTGATTTTCGTCGCGCTGATCGTGTTCGGCGTATTGGGATCGTTCAAGCTCTTCATCCGATACTATGAGGGGATGTTGGCTTGGACGCTGGACAACAAAGCGCTCTTTTTGTCGATTCCATTGGTCATCCTCATCCTTGGCGGACTCGTTTGGCGGAACCTTGGCAAAGAATTCATGCCCACGCTCGATGAAGGAAGTTTCTTGCTGATGCCGACCACGATGCCCCATGCGGGGATGGAGGAAGTTCTGGAGCAGGTGTCGAACATCGATCAACGCGTGGCCTCTATTCCAGAAGTGGAAACCGTGGTTGGAAAACTGGGTCGTGTGGAATCGGCGTTGGATCCGGCCCCCATCAGCATGTATGAGAATCTGATCATTTATAAATCGGAGTTCGGTGTCGATTCGACGGGCCAGCGTGTGCGTCAGTGGCGAGATCACATCCGAACCACGGATGATATCTGGAACGAGATCATTGCTGCGGCCGCTGTTCCCGGGGTCACATCCGCACCGAAATTGCAGCCCATTGAAACGAGATTGGTAATGCTTCAGACGGGGATGCGGGCGCCAATGGGTGTGGTGGTTCGTGGACCCGATTCCAAAACCATCCAAGATTTCGCAGTCCAAGTGGAAGCTCTTCTAAAAACGGCTCCGGATGTGAAAGCATCGGCGGTATTTGCGGACCGCATCACCGGTAAACCCTACTTGGAAATTCGATGGGATCGTGAGGCGATGGGCCGATATGGTTTGTCGATGAGCGAGGCTCAGATGATCTTGGAAACCGCCGTTGGTGGGGAAGTGGTTACGACGACGGTGGAAGGACGCGAGCGGTATCCGGTACGGGTGCGCTACGCTCGGGAAACCCGCGACACCCCCGAATCGCTCGAACGAATTCTGATACCGGTGATGGGAGGCGCGCAGATTCCATTGTCGTCGGTGGCAACGCTCGAATATGTTCAGGGTCCGATGGAGATCCGCTCCGAAAACACCTTCCAAATCGGGTATGTGTTGTTCGACAAGCTGGATGGAGTCGCAGAACTGACGGCTGTGGAATCGGCTCGAGCCACCTTGGATCATGCCATCGAAACCGGGTACCTGGTCGTTCCTGCAGGAGTGAGTTATACCTTTGCCGGGACGTTCGAGAACCAGGTGCGAGCCGAAAAACGACTCGTCATCCTCATCCCCGTCGTGTTGTTGAGCATATTCTTGGTTCTGTACCTGCAATTCCGATCCACATCCACCTCCCTCATTATTTTCACCGGAATCGCGGTGGCTTGGGCGGGTGGATTTCTGATGTTGTGGCTCTATGCCCAGCCATGGTTTCTGAATTTCAGCGTGTTTGGGACACACATGGGAACCTTGTTCCAAGTCGGGCCCGTGAATTTGAGTATCGCGGTGTGGGTCGGATTCATCGCCCTGTTTGGCATCGCCGTGGATGATGGAGTCGTAATGGCGACGTACTTGGATCAGCGATTCGCGAATGAGACGTTCGCCAACCGAGCGGAGATCCGGAAAGCGGTGATTGAAGCGGGAGTGCGGAGGATTCGTCCGTGTCTGATGACGACCGGAACCACGATTCTCGCGTTGTTGCCGGTGTTGATGTCGACTGGAAAAGGGTCGGATATCATGGTCCCGATGGCGATACCCGCGTTTGGCGGGATGGTGTTCGAAGTTTTGACGTTGTTTGTGGTACCGGTTCTTTACTCTTGGATTAAGGAAAAAAAATATGTTTGAAGTAAATCAACGCGCGACGTGCGACGTGCGAGGTAAGATGTGTGTGATGCGCCTCGCACATCGCGCATCGCGCTTCGCAATTTTGGCAGCACTTCTGACCATGCCCCAGATGGTCGTTGCGCAAGTGGATTCGACTCTGCAGAGTTTGACGCGGATGGCGTTGGAGCGGAACCCGGATATACAGGCGAAGTTCCAGTCGTACTTGGCGGCGGAGCAGCGAGGTGCGCAGGTTGGCGCTTTGCCCGATCCCGAGATCATGTTTCAGTGGTTCGCCAACCCTGCGATGGCCGGCAACCCCTTGCGCCGGGCCGCGTTCGGCGTGCGGCAGATGATGCCATGGCCGGGCATGTTGGCCGCCGAACGCACCGGCGCGGCCGCCGGCGCCCGAGCGCGTTGGCACGCGCTCGACGTGGCGCGCGTGGAGCTGTCCCTTTCTGTGGCCGAAACCTGGCACGCGCGCCACGGACAGGCGCGCCGCATCGCCCTGACGCGTGAGCATCTCACCTGGATCGCGCGCCTGGAGGCGCTGGCTCGCCAGCGCCATGAGCTCGGCCTGGTGAGCCAGGCCGAGCTGCTGCGCATCGAGCTCGAGCGCGAGCAGATGCGCTCGCAGCTGCGAGTGATGGAGCTCGAGGCCCGTGCTCTCGACGTCCGCCTCCGCTCCCTGCTCAACGCGACACCAGATGAAGCACTCCCTCTTCCCAATGGCGCACAACCGAACCTTGCGTTTGAGGCCGATTCCCTCGATGCCTCCCATCCGATGCTGTTGGAAGCCACATCCATGATCGATGAATCCGACGCGATGAGTCGGCGTGCGGCGCTGGCCAACCGTCCGATGATCGGTTTTGGAGTCGAGGTGATGGGTCCCGAAATCTCCATGATGGAAAGCTCGTTTGCCTGGCCCATCGTGCCCAGTATGAGTATCACCCTTCCGATCTGGCGCTCCAAAACGAAGGCCATCCGCCAAGAAGCCTCCATCCGCAAAGAGGAAGCCACATTCCGGCTGGATGCGGTGACGCTCACTCTGGCTGCCGAGCGCGACGAAACCCGCCTCATGCTCTCACAAGCCGATGAGATGGTGACGTTGTATCGTACCCGCTTGATTCCCCGCTCGATTGAACTGGCGGACCTCGTCCTTCTGGAGTATTCCACCGGAAAACGATCCGCCGATGAAGTGATCGAGGTGCGTCGCCTTTCCCTCGATTATTCGATGATGCTCGAAACCGCCATCACCGAACGAAATACCGTTATTGAAAAACTGAGATCCTTGTATCCGAATCAGGAGAACTGACATGCCTAAATATTCCATTCCCATATTGACCTTATTCATCGGACTCATCATCGGCTTTTTGATTTTTTCGCCGGTCGTTGAATCCAATCATGACCATGAAACCGAAGATCAGATTTGGACCTGCTCCATGCACCCGAGCATCCGTCAGAACGAACCGGGAAGTTGTCCGATCTGTGGTATGGATTTGATTCCGGCCACAAGCGCGGCGTCGACCTCCGATACCGATCCCTATTCGATGCAGATGACGGATGCGGCCGTTCGCCTTGCCGACATCCGAACGATGACCGTGCAAAGCAGCTCGTCGGGATCCATGATTCAGCTTCCTGGTCGCGTAGTGGCTCGGGAATCGGCCACGCAGTGGGTTACGAGTTTTATAGATGGTCGGGTGACTAGCGAGGCCGTCGGATACGAAGGCAAGCAAGTGACTAAGGGCGATGAATTGCTTCGGATCGTATCGCCGGATGTGGCTACGGCCTGGATCGAACTGCGAACCGAGGGCCTCGCCTACGAAGCCGTTGCCACGAAACTCCGCTACTGGGGACTGACCGACGCGCAGATTACCGAGCTTCGCGATTCCCCGAACGCGGTTCAGGAGATTTCCTTGCTGGCGCCGGTGAGCGGTGTGGTGATGAAACGTGACGTGCGGCCGGGTTCGTTGGTGGAACCGGGCATGGTGCTGTATGAGATCGTGGATCTGTCCGCCGTGTGGGTTGAGTTCGACGCGTTTGAAGGGGACGTGGCGGGGGTGAGGGTTGGTTCGTCTGTGTCCTTTTCCCTGGATGCTCTCGCAGGGGAGACCTTCACTGGGAGAGTCACGTTCATCAATCCAACGGTTGACGCGATGTCGCGTCGGGTCCGCATCCGCGTTCAGGTTCCGAATTCATCCGGCCGATTGAAACCGGATATGCTGGCGCGAGGTGAGATTGCCGGACGTCGTTCGAGCGGCATCACCGTACCTGCAAGCGCAGTGCTGTGGACCGGTCCGAGGTCGGTCGTTTACATGAAGGTACCCGCAGAACACCCAACCTTTGAGTTGCGCGAAGTGAATTTGGGCCCCAAATCCGGCGATTCCTACATCATTCTGGAAGGCTTGCAAGCCGGTGATGAAGTCGTCGTGAATGGCGCATTCACGGTGGATGCGGAATTTCAGTTAGCAGGGAAAGCGAGCATGATGAATCGTCCGGAGCGCGCATCCAACACCTTCCTGAAACCGGTCCTCGATGCCTATTTCCCGCTGAAAGATGCATTGATCGGTTCGGATGCGGATGCGGGCGTAGCTGCGGCAAAAAACCTGTTGAAGGTGGTCGAAGCGCAACCCAAACGCAATGAGGATTGGAATGTCTTGCTCGAATCACTCAAGGGGATGCTTGAGCATTGGGAGCATTCGCCAGGGTTGGAGCAACAACGTGCGAATCTGTTCAAACTGAGTGATGCTTTGCGTGCCGGGTTGAGTTCCTTCGGTGGCGGACAGGTGACCTACGTGCAATTCTGTCCGATGGCGTTCGACAATACCGGCGCGCGGTGGTTGAGCAATTCGGCCACCATCGAAAATCCATATCTGCCTGAAACCATGCTCGGCTGCGGCGATGTCGTGACGCGCTTATGAATTGTGTAAATTGAAATAACAACTCTCAAAACCAAATCCAACATGAAAACCCTTCTCTTTATTCTTTTATTTGCCGCAGTAGCTTGTGGACCCAAACAGGAAACCGCTGTTGACGAAACCTCTGTCGTCGAAACGGTTGCCGACCCGAACGTGGCCACATCCAGTGAGTTTGTAGCCGGACTCGAATCCCAGTTGTCGGTTTATTTCGAATTAAAGGATGCCCTTGTGGCGACAAACGCGGATACGGCGAAGATTGTCGCTTCCAGCTTCATCACGTCACTGAACGGATGGACAGTTGAAGGGCTGAGTGCCGAAGCTGATTCCATCTGGTCGACCAACAAATCCATCCTTTTGGCTCGTTCAGAAGCGATCGTTGGAGCAGCGGATATAGCCGCACAACGGATGGAGTTTGAATCGCTATCGATGGCGATGATCGATGTGGTGGAGGCGTTCGGACCGCTGAGCAATGCGGTGTATCGTCAGACGTGCCCGATGGTGCGTGGCGGTTCGGCCGATTGGCTGGCTCGTGAAGAGCAGATTGCGAATCCATACCACGGAAGCCGGATGCTTCGTTGTGGGGATGTGGTTAGGAAGATGTGATTCGTGCGACGTGCGGAGCGCGATGTGCGAAGTGTAAGAGTGTCGTTTCTAAGTCTCTTGCTTCGCGCCTCTCACGATTAACCTCGCGCGAAAATTAATTCCCGAAGTTCATTTTGAACGACCCCCATCCTGTCGGAACATCAAACAAGGTTTCTGGCAGGGTGCGGGGGTTCACCATGGTGACGAGCCATTTCGTGTCGCCATTTTCGTCGATCACTTCGAACGGAAAGAACGCGACACCTGGAAAATCTTCGAACATATTGGGAAGTCCGGGTGCGTTCGGGACCTTGATGGATCCGAAACGGGATGTCGTTGGTGTCCACACTATGGAATTGTCTTCTTTTTTCCATTCTTCGCATTCTACACCGGCAATGATTTTTGTGCGTCCGGTATGCAGATAACCACCCATATCGATGTCGGAATCACTTTCTGCGATTTCTTTTTCTATCTCGTCGGAGGGTAGCGACATTTCCATCGACATCTTCGACGTTTCGATCAATAGCATGATTTTTTGTTCGTCACGGTTCATGAGGATGCTGACGAGTCCTTCATCGGTGCTGATGTCGAAGCGGACGTTGGCATCTTTCATGTGATACATCAGATCGTCGTCATCGGTCTGGATGTGGATGGTGCCTTCGAACGTCTGCGCAAGAAGCGTGACAGGGAAGAGGAGGATGGTGAGGAATTTGAGCATTGCTATTTGTTAGTGGTTAGTCGTTCGTTGTACGTCGGGGAAATCAGTAATTGGTAATAGGTAGTTGGTGTTTAGATAAGAAGAACTGGATTCAGAATACCAACTACCAAGTACCAACTACCAACTACTAAGTACCAATTACCTACAACTAAATATTGAGTTACGACCAAAGCAGTTGTGAAGATTCCCGAAAAAGGCACGGATTTCACTCTTGCCCCTGCAAAGCAAGCCCTGAAACGAAAGAATTACTGTGAAAAAAATCTGTGAAATCTGTGCAGAAAACCCAACTTTTTGATTTAAAACCGTCGAATGCGCTTAGTTATCACTACTTTTAGGGATGAAATGGACACTTGCGGACAGCATACCTCTTTAACTAACCAATTCCCATCATGACCACCTTAATCATGGGTGCCGGGGCTGTCGGTGGCTACTTCGGCGCCAAGCTCGCCAAGGCTGGAACCAAGGTTTATCTCGTGGCGCGTGGCGCGCACTTGGATGCGATTCAGCGCTTCGGAATGCGTGTGACTGGCACGATGGGCGACTATGTTGCACATCTTCAAGCCAATTCGGATCCCGCCGCATTCGGCATCACGCCCGACCTGATTCTCATGGGCGTGAAGTCGATGGATACGGCAGGTGCGATCGAGCAATTGCGACCTGTGATGGGTCCAAACACCCAGGTTCTGGCTATCCAGAACGGCATCGGAAATTATCCGCTCATGGCCGAGGCCTTCGGCGCGCATCGCGTGATCCGTGGCTACTGTCGAGTGGGCTCCGAAATCGTAGAACCGGGACACATCCATCAAACCGCCTTCGGCGAAATCGTGTTCGGGGAAGAAGATGGATCGATATCGGACCGCATCACTGCCATCGACGAGCTGCTTACCCGCGCCGATATCAAGAGCAAACCGAGCACGTCTATTGTCGAAGATGTCTGGAAGAAATTCGCTTGGAATGTGATGTTCAACATGACGACCGGGCTAACGGGTGTCACGGTCGATCGACTATTCGCTCATCCCGAAAGCGAAGCGATTTTATTCAAGCTTTTCGGGGAAGTGGCTCAAGCCGCATCCTTCCATGGAGTGACCCTCACCGAGGCCAATTACAAAGCGATTATTGATCCGATGAGAGGCATGACCGGCTATAAGACGAGCACCATGCAGGATCGTTTGAAGGGGAAGCCGCTTGAGCACGATATTTTTTTAGGATATCTGTCCGAGCAGGGCAGGGCTCATGGTTTTGCGACGCCGGTGGCTGAAGTGTTATTTGGTATGTTTAAGACGTTGTAGAAGTGTGGAAATGTAGAAGTGTAAGAGGGGAATTAATTGGATTGAAGCGTTTTATGAAGTTTGTGGATCATGATCGAAATATGGCGGCAATCCGCAATAAGTGAGTTCACATCATGATTTGTTATTAGTCCGAGCTCATTCGCTACATGAAGCATACTTCGTACTTCAGCACAGGACCTCTTCGCAATCAATAGAAAACGCGCGAATTCTTTATTGTATCCAGCATCAAATCCTTCAGCGATGTTATTTGATATGGATAATGTGGCGCGATGCAATTGATCGCGATAATGCCAATCTTTCCGATCGATACGAATTGCGTAGATGTCTTTGTATAGTTGAATGGATTTTTTCCAGACGATTAGGTCTTCAAAGTTGTCTGCGTACATGCGGGCTCCTGATTAATGTGAAAGGTGCATACTATGTAGAGGGTGTTTTCGGCGAATTCTTACATTAGAAAAGCACATTTCTACACTCCCACATTTCCACACTTCCACACTTCCACATGCGCCTTGGCCTCCTCTCCGACACCCACGACCACCTGATCCACACACGAGTGGCGCTGAGCATGTTCCGCAGTCTGGATATCGATGTGGTGCTTCATGCCGGTGATTACTGCTCACCATTTATGGTTCCGCTATTCGGGAGTTTCCCGTTGCATGGTGTGTTCGGGAACAACGATGGGGATCATTTCCGCATCCAACAGCGATTCACGGAGATCGGCGGACACCTGTATGCCGAATTCATGGATCGTGAGTTCGATGGAAAGCGCATCGCGATGTACCATGGCACGCAGCAAGGCATCACGGATGCGCTCATCGCTTGCGGAACCTATGATCTAGTGGTGACAGGTCACACTCATGTCGCCATCAACCAGCTCCATGAAAAGACATTGCATATCAATCCGGGTTCGGCAAACGGACTTGGAAATCCACCGACAGTAGCGATGTACGACACGGTGACAGGCGTCGGTGAGATCATCGGTTTGGGAGATTAAACAAGGACAAGGAGACACAGTATGAACATCCGTTTTTTTGCAATCATCGCCGCGCTCATGGGTCTCGCGACAACGCTGAGTGCGCAACCCGTAGAAATGCTCATCCGCGCCGATGACATGGGCATGAGCCACGGACAGAATGAAGCATTCCAGGAGCTCATCGCCTCCGGGTTACCCGTTTCGGTGTCGGTGATGTGGGGATGTCCATGGTGGAAACACGCCGTGGACATCCTTCGCGCGCACGACAATCCCAATGTATCGGTCGGTGTTCATCTCATGCTGAATTCCGAGTGGAGAGAGTATCGCTGGGGCCCCATCCTGGGTGCGTCCGCCGTGCCGTCACTGGTGGATGCCGACGGGTATTTCTTCCCATCACGGTCCGCGCTGTTCGGCAACAACCCACGCATGGAGGAGATCGAAGCCGAGCTCCGCGCCCAGATCCAGCGGGCGGTGGACAGCGGCATCCGCATCGATTATGTCGACTACCACATGGGCGCCGCGGTTCAGACGGCGGAAACCCGCGCCATCGTGGAGAAACTCGCCGCCGAGTACGGATTGGCCATCTCGCGCTGGTTCGGCGAGAACAGCAACAGCGACACCTATTCCGCCCCCTTGGGCACCAAGACCCAGGCCTTGCTCGCCCGCGTTCAACAGCTTCCGGCGGATGCGGTGAATCTGCAAGTGTTCCATATCGCACCAGAGAGGTCGGACATGAACGCCATGGTCGATCTGAACACTTTCGGACTGCCCGACATGGCCCGGCACCGTCATGAAGAATTGCAGGCGCTACTTTCGGATGAATTCAAAGAAGCGGTCGCCGCCCGGGGTATTCGTCTGGTCACGTATCGGGACCTGGTGCGAGAACGTGGACTCGGGTCGATGGCCAAACCGGCGTATTACCCGTAGTCCGGTGAGATTATCGCGATAGCCTACGAATCACCGCATCCGCATAACTCGAGGTCGAGCCCTTGCCACCCAAATCACCCGTGCAAAGCTCACGCTCTTGCAGCACGGAATTGACCGCTTGGCGGATGTTCGTCGCAATCGACGTTTCGCCCAAGTGCTCGAGCATCATGATGGCGGAAAACAATAATGCCGTCGGATTCGCTTTATTCTGACCCGCGATATCCGGCGCCGAGCCATGCACCGCTTCGAAGATGGCGCAGTAGTAACCGATGTTGGCCGAACCAGTGAGTCCGAGTCCGCCGACCAATCCCGATGCGAGATCACTGAGAATGTCCCCGAACAAGTTCGTCGTCACGATCACGTCAAACTGCTGTGGCTTCATCACCATCTGCATCGCGGTATTATCCACGATCATGTCTTTGAACTGGATGTCGCTGTAGCGCTCGGCCACTTCTCGTCCGATTTCAAGAAACAATCCGGTCGTGAGTTTGAGGATGTTCGCCTTATGCACCAAGGTCACCGTTTTGCGACCATTTTTGCGCGCATATTCGAATGCGGCCGTGATGATGCGCTCGCTCGCTTCGCGAGTCACAACGGCGACGCTTTCGGCATGGGTCTTATCCTCATCCACCCATTTTTCGTGTCCGATGTACAAACCTTGCGTGTTTTCACGGAACAAGACAATATCTACGCCCTGAAACGGCGATTGCACACCCGGAAGCGTCTTCGCCGGACGGATGTTGCTGAACAAATTGTAGCGCTGACGCAGACTCACGTTGATGCTTCTGAACCCGCCACCGACCGGCGTCTCGAGCGGACCCTTCAACGCCAATCGATATTTATCGATCAACGAGATGGTTTCATCCGGCAGAGGATTTCCCGTTGCCTGGAAGGCGGTCATGCCGGCGGATGCGGGGTGAAAGTCGAGCGGAGCCTGTGCGGCGTCCAAGATTCGAACAACGGCGGAGGTGATTTCGGGACCGATTCCATCACCTGGAATGAGAACTACATTGTGGCGCATGGGTCAAAGGTACGTATTTTGGTCGATATCATGGACCAAGCCCTCCTTCTCGAACTGATCGGTTATCTCGCCTCCATCCTGGTGGCCATCTCCTTGATGATGAGCAACATCGTGCGGTTGCGCGTGCTCAATCTGATTGGCTCCTTCACCTTTACGATTTATGGGGCGTTGATCGAAGCCTGGCCTGTCGCCTTCATGAACGCATTGATCGTGGGAATCAACATCTATTATCTGAACCAGATGCGGAGCCGCAATGAGTTCTTCAAATGGCTTCGCGTGAATTCAGATGGCGAATTCCTCCGATACACGATCTCCTTCCATCAAAATGACATCCGCGAAAACCAACCTGAATTCGACTTTATGCTCGATTCGAGCGATATCAGCATTCTGGTGCTTCGCGACACTATTCCGGCGGGTATCCTCATCGGACGAATCGCCGAACCTGGCGTGATGCAGGTCCGGCTTGATTTCGTGCCCCCAGCGTTTCGTGATTTCAAGATCGGAACCTTCATCTGGTCCGATCATCGGCAGGATTTTCTCGATCTCGGCATCCACACGATCGATGCCCGTCCTGGGAACGACGAGCATCAAGGCTATCTCAAAAAAATGGGATTCAAACCCTTACTTGCGGGCGGTGTGGATGGTGACCATTCCGTTCTCCGTCTGACCCTGAAGTAACAGATCGAGACCTTTTTCGAGTCCGGCGAGCAAGGCATCTTTTTGAAGAATGCGGTTCAGTGCGTTCACATCAATGAATTCTTCACGACTGAACGGAACGCCCGCGCCATACACTTGAATCGAAAACCACTCGGACACGAAGCCGTCTTTCAGTTGATTGTGGCCGTCGACGGTGAACCGAAGCAGCGGATTCAGGATGATTTTGTCCTCAGCATCGCCACCCACTTGCAAATCCAATGTGATGTATCCGACGCCATCCAGATTCAGGTCGCGCATGAGTCGGGCGATAGGCATTCCATCCGCTACCATGGCCGTTGTAGCGGTACCTAAGATTTCGCCGACGGTCGCCGCTTTCAAGCGCTTCGTTTCACGGAAGTTCTTACGAATTACGAAACTGGTGTTCGATTCTTTCGGTTCGAAGAAATTCGCATAATTGGGATTGGCCGTCACTTGGTTCACATCCACCAGATTGAATCCGTATTTCCGTTTGATCATCGCATCAAAATCGGAATAAACGTTTTCCATGAAGGTGTTCCAGTACTGGTCGTCGAGCTGTGGAAACACCCATTCTTGGGTAAAGGTCGTTGTTGTGATCGTGCCCGCCAATCGATTTTCGGATGTTGTTTCGGTCACTTCTTTCTTGTACAAGGTTCCGGCAATATTGAATGATCCAAGGGCCAATCGATTCACATTTGTTGTCAGGGGACTCACATACCAGCCATTGTTGCCACTCACGCGCACGCCGAATTCGCCACTGGGTGCAGGCAAGGTTCCCTCCGCTTTCATGTAACTCACACCGGCGGTTTCGCCTTCCACAGTAATGGCTTTGGTGTCCATCGTTTGCTGCTGGGTTTTGAAGTAGGCGAACGGAGCCAGCATCTGCGGTCCACTGTTCTCTGAAATCTCCACTTTCAGAAAATTCTCACCTTCTTTGAAGTTCACCAACGACGCGCCGCTCGGTGCTCCACCGGTGATGTGAGTATGTTTGAACGCTTCGGCAGGGATGGTGATGGTTGGTGCGATGGTGGTCGAGAAGAAATTGGCGAAGCCTTTCACACCGGCCATGGACACGTTAATCACCAAGCTGAAATGCACGGTTTTACCACGGGCGGAGTTTGGGAAATCCAATTCGACCGTCAATGGCTTGGTCAAATCGATTACCGGGTTATCGGTGCTGCCATTGATGCTTTTGATGCGGATGGCGGATGGAGCCTTGATGTCAAACTCAGCGGTTTGCCCGGTTGGACTATCCACACGCACTTTGCGGTCGCGGAGGTCGTCACGATCGGCCTTCACCACATAAAATCCGGCTCCGAGGCTGGTCGTGGTGTCGCCATCCACGGTCACAGTTCCTTCGAAGTTATAGAATCCGATTCCTTCGGCCTTCACGAACTGGATGCCGATATAGTTTTTTTCTCCCTCGAAGAAGTCCTTCCCTTCAGATCCCATCGTGACGCCCGTTTCGGCGCCATAATTGTTGACCATGTAATATCCGATTCCGGCCATTTTTGAGAGGTCGCTCTCTTTAGGCGTCATCAGTTTGAGTGCGAGACTGCCGACCTGCGCGCAACCGGCGATGATCAATGTGAAGAGAACAAAAGTGCTTAGGCGTTTCATAGTGTCGTTTCCCTGGGTGATTGTTGGAAAAACCTACCAACTAGCCATGGAATCCGACATACTCCGAACGGAGTATATTCTCAAATAAGATTGCGTTTCAGAGCCAGACGCGTGGCTTCCACCCGCGACGACACATGCAATTTCCGATAGATATTCTTGATGTGGGTTTTCACGGTCAACGGACTCAAAAACAAGGCCTCGCCTATGGCCGCCGTCGTTTTGCCGGATGACAGTTCCCGCAAGATTTCCGCTTCGCGCTCGGTTAGTTCACTTTCCGCCGGATCGCGAGGTTTCACGGGTGCGGCTTGACGCATAATCCCCAACAACTTTCTCGCGATAACAGACGACATTGGCGCGCCACCCGATTTCATGTCCCGAATGGCCGACACAATCGTTTCAATGGGTTCATCCTTCAGCAGATATCCGCTGGCTCCAGCCTGAATCGCATCAAAAATGCGCTCATCGTCTTCGAAGAGCGTGAACATCAGCACATCCACCTTCTCGAAGCGCTCTTTCACCATATGCGTGGTTTCGATGCCGCTGATGCCAGGAAGTTCGATGTCCATGAGTATGATGTCGGGTAAGGATGAATCCGGCAACGTCGCCATCCGATCCAGGAATTTTCCTCCGCTTTGCGCAGTGATCGTGACGTCCAAATCCTGGTAATATCGGAAATGATCGAGCAAGCGCTTTAGCAACGGACTCTGGTCTTCGACGATGCCGACTTTGATGATGGGATTCATGACCGTATGAACGCGAGAATTTGAGGGAATGGACATCCCCCGTATGGAGTATTTTCAGGACAGCGGCACATGCAAGGAAACCGTGGTTCCGGAATCGGTGCCATGAACATCCACCTTCCCGCCGATTTCTTCGGCCCGTTTGGCCATGTTATCGAGGCCCGATCCGAAATGTGTTGATTCATCGGGTGTGATAAAGCGTCCGTTGTCGGTAATGATCACATCCAATCCGGCTGGATGATAGGTCAATCGGATGTCGACCATCGAAGCACCCGAATGTTTGATCACATTTTGCAACGACTCCTGAATGATTCGGAACGTATTCAATGCCTGCGCCGGTGATAGTGTTTGCGGGGATGTAATTTCAGATTCAACTCCTATCGGTAACCCGGTAATCAACTCCAATTGGCTAAGATATCGGTGGAGTTGCTGTAAAAAGGATTGAGGCGTGATGGCCGTGGATTTGAGCGTCCAGATCGTGTCGCGCAGCTGACGGATAGTGGTTTGCGCTTCCTCTTTCACGGATGTGAGGATGTCGGCGGATCGAGCCGCATCCTTTCCGGCCAATTCCAATCCGGATAAGATGTTCACGAGCTGGGCTCCGACATGGTCGTGGAGGTCCCGCGAGATGCGTTCACGTTCATGCTGCAGTTTGAGGTCGGCTTTCAGTTTCCTGGTGGACACATCGCGGATAATCCAGATAAATCCAATGATCAGAGTTAGGGATGCGAGTATCCTGAACCACAAGGTCTGCCAGAACGGCGGAGCGATCAGGATGGCGACTCGCCGCGGGGTTTCGGTCCAAATTCCATCACTGTTTGCCGCGCGCACCTCAAACAGATACTCGCCGGGTGTCAGATTCGGATAACTCACATAATTCCGATTCCCGGCCACGATCCAATCCTGATCCACGCCCTGCATCCGATAGGAGAATTGGTTTTGCTCCGCATCCGTGAACTCCAATGCGGCCAATTCAAATGAAATGAAATGATCCCGATAATTCAGGCGGATGGTATCGAGCGCGATGTGGGCGGATTCGGACCGCAACGGACGATCGAACAGGCGTATCTGCTTGATGTAGACCGTCGGTGGGATGGGATTGTCACGAATATCATCCGTATGAAACCGATTGAACCCATTGATGCCGCCGAACAGCAATTCACCCGAAGTGAGTTTCAGAAAAGCGCCAGTGTTGAACTCATTGCTTTGCAATCCATCAGCCTGTGTGAAATTCCGAAACTCAACAGTCTGGGTATCCATCCGACTGAGGCCTTTGTTCGTACTGATCCATAAGTATCCATCCTCATCCATCACATGGCCGTATAAACTATTTGTAGGAAGACCGTCGCGAACAGTAAACGTGCGCGTGGTGCTGTCGAGAAGGTCGATACGAGTGAGTCCGCCACCATAATTGGCCATCCATAGCGCCGTGCTGTCTTGCAATGTGAGCCCGGCGGCATTGCCGATCTCCTGTGCAAAGACCTGTACGTTTTTAGAAGGCCATTCCACGCGGTTCACGCCGCCTCGAAATGTGGAGACCCAAGCCACACCGGGTTTTTCGATGAGAATGAATCGGGTGTCGTCGTCACTGAGTTCGTCGCGGACGATGTCACACTCCATCGACGTCGTGTCTTCGATCACGCAGATGCCATTGTTTTCCGTTCCGATCCACATTCGCCCGTTTTCTTCGGTCCGTATGGCGCGGATGAACATCTGCGGCAGGTGGGTGTACTGTACGGCGCTCATTGTTTCGTGCGGTGAGGTGAGTTCCGATGCCGGCACGAAAATCAAGCCGTGGAATTGAGTTCCGATCCATGCACCGAGGTGGTTTCGATGCATCACATACGGCACGAATTGTTGCAACAGGGTGCCATCCGGCAAACGGAATCGGAGCCTGGTCCCCGCTTCCCTGACACCTCGCGAGGTGCCCACCCAGACCCGATCCGGCGCCGGTTCGAGCATAGACAGTACGAAATTGTCCCCATCCGCCTGAGCGAAATGCCGGAATTTGCTTTTCGGAACAACTTGCTTGAGTCCACGGCCCCAGGTGCCGAGCCAGATATGATCGTCGAGATCACGATACAAAATATTCGTGGTGATGCCGGCCTGATCGGGGATGGTGATCTGGCTGACGATTCCATCTGGATATCGGAGGTTCGCGATTTCGCCGTTTTCGGTGCCGAACCAGAATCCACCTCTTTCATCCGACAGCATTCGGGATGGGGGATGTACAACTCGGGTCGGCACACCCGCAGCGGGTTTGGTGACGCGGATAAAGGACTGTCCGGGTTGGTAGATGTGTAGCACGCCGTTAGGATCCGCGGCCATGAAGACAGGGGAATTTTCGCGCCACGTGGCAGGAACAATGATGCGGTTCGGGTTCAGGGTCACGAGGCCTACATCCGTGAGAAAGTAGGTTGGACCTCCTTCGTACGACGCCATGCTGAAAAATTGCATGTAAGGAGTATTGGCCAGTTCGAAGGTTCCGGACTCATCGGACAACCGAAACAAGCCGATCCGATACACGCCGGCCCATAGAACCCCATCCGCATCCGTTTGAAGGAATTGGATATGTTGACCATCCAGATGACGTTCGAACGTGTCTGTTTTCCAGTCGTATCGGTTCACGCCGCCGTTTCGAGTGGAGATCCAGAGGATGCCGTCTGCATCCTCAATAAATCCGTGAATGAAATTATCGGACAAGCTCAGGCTGTCGTCCGGATTATGAAGGAACACATCGAATTCACGTCCATCAAAGCGAAAGAGTCCGCCCATGGTACCGACCCATAAAAATCCGCGTTGGTCGCGATGTACCGCGAGCACGGTTTCGTGCGTGAGTCCTTGTGCAGTGGTATAACTGCGGTACCGCCACTCGGCGATGTCCGCAGGTGGAGAGATCAGGAGATAGAGGAGGAGGGCGACCATACGCTCCGACGCAGATTCCAGCCCGCATAACAGGCCAAGCCACCCAATAGGGCTCCGATGAGCACGGTCACAGGAATGAGCATCCATCCCTGCGGAAGGAAAAAGATGGGGGCCACCCGATCCATCAGCAATCCGTCATTATTCAGGTAAATGGTGATGGTAGCCATTCCCCAAAGCAGTCCGACGCCGATCATGCCTTGCCAGACCGCCGATCGTCCATTGGAAGGAAACAGGAATCCGGCAACGAGGGCCACGATCACGATCGTCCACCACGGACCTAGCCATGTGGATATCATTCCGCCGATGTAAATGAAGAACCAAGCCATGTCAATTCGGGATAAAAGTTATCGTGGGATGTACGCCCTGTTTCATGATCGGAAGCGGATACAACCTACCTTCCGCCCAATCCGCCACAAAATTCATATAGCGTGGTGAGCCGGGATTTCCGGATTGACCACCCGGATAGATGCCTCGCGCCACCACCGAATCTCCCAACTCGGCTACGAGGCGCCACGACGGACCGTTCGAGCCATTCAAGGCCAATACCGATTGCTTGTCGCCCGAGGCATACAAGCGTCCGGTTCCGAACGAATCCAGTCCGAGGATGTGATCCACGCTTGCATCCAGATGATGCCACCAGGACATGGTTTCAGGGTCGAGCTTCTCGAAGGATGTGCGATAGGTGGATGTCACACGTTCCGCAAAAGGAGCGTCGCCATTCAACCATTGACTGTTCGGATCATCCAAAATCAGTTGGATGGTGTTCTGGTCGTTCGGACGCTTGAAATATCCTTGTTCCGGATACACATCGGTCCAAATGTTTGAATGAAGTGCGGACCACCATTTGGAGAAGATAGTTGGACCTACAAGATCGCGGTCGTTGCGACGGGACCAAGAGCTCAGACTATCAAGCCCGGCGAGTTCATCGGGATTGAGTTGCGAGCGGTCGATCGTCGCCAGCAACACATCCAGCACCAGTTCGGCATAACGGTTCCGGGTGTTCATCTGAAGGCGTCGCATGTCGTCGGGCACGACATCCGTCACGGCCGAAAGCTCTTCATTGATCACGTTTCCGCGGGTGAACGGCGCGTAATCCCATTCCAAATAGTAGGGATAGTTCGGATCGACGGAATGTTGGTTGGCCGAGCTTACGAATCCGCGAGACGGATTATGAGTGAATGGATTGTGCTCTTTCGGGATCCATCCAGCCCAATCGTAACGTGGATCGCTTCCATCCGACACATAACGGCCTTGTCCTTTCCATTTCAGAGGAAACTGACCTGCCAAGTGGATGGCGACATCCCCATTCCGGTCGGCGAAGACTAAGTTTTGAGGTGGACTGTCGAAGTAGGCCAACGCCGCCTTGAAATCGTCATAGTTCTTGGCTCGGTTGATCAGATAGAACGTTTTAAAGGGTTGTTCGGCGGTGAAGCCGGTCCAGCGGATGGCCTGACCTGTCTCGAATCTGCGTTCGTATGGTTTTTCCCCCTCGCGATAGACAATGGGGCCATGATGGGTGTAGTAGACCGAGTCGATCACATTCGGCTCGCCTTTCACGTGAATGACTTCGGTTTTGAGTGTGGTAGGCTTCCACTGTCCGTCATGAAAATATTCTGTCGCATCATTTCGAAGCTGCAATGCATACACATCCAGCGCGCTGTTCCCCACATTGGTCGCACCCCAAGCCGAGTGTTCGTTGAAGCCGAGTACGACATCCGGAACTCCGGGAAAGGTGACGCCCTTGGCCGAATGTCCGGGCAGGCTCAATTGCGCCAGATACCAGATCGAAGGAAGCGTGAGATCCAAGTGCGGATCGTTGGCCAGAATGGGGTGACCCGATTTTGTGCGGGACCCATGCACCGCCCAATTGTTCGATCCGATGCCATGATCTTTTTCAGGAAGGATGGGGGATGTGCCCGAACTCATAGGCCGGGAATCCGGCGCGATGGGAATCGGAACCGGAGTGAAATTCCATCGCGTATCCGCTGGAATGATGGGTTCGGTTCCTTTGGGGTAGAACGGGAAAAAATGATCCATGAATTCATCCCCAAACAGGTTCCGGGTATTCGACATCGATACTGCGCTGCTGGAAAAGCTGAGAGTGCGGGTCAGGTTCATTACCATGTAAGCCGTTTTCAGCGGCGACCATGGCTCCGGTTCGAAGCCCAATAATTTGTATTCGATCGGGAAATCGCGCGGTTTGAGCGACAGGATGTAGGCATTGACTCCATCCGCATAGGCGGCGACGGCCGCGCCATAGGCGTCGTCGGTCAAGAAGGCTTGCATGAAGGCGTGGGCGCCGTCGGTCATTCCGGTGCGGCGCTGGTATTTGTCGTATTCCAGGGCGCGTGGACCCAGGATTTCAGAAAGGCGTCCGGCTGCGGCACGAGTGGAGAAGTCCATTTGCCATAGCCGGTCTCGTGCCACGAGGTAGCCTTGGGCGAAGTAGAGGTCGTAGTCGTTGGTAGCGAACACGTGAGGGATGTCGAGCGAGTCGAACACGACGCTCACCGGTTCACGAACGCCCGATCTCAACGTCAGTTCGGTATTGAAGGGTTTTGTTTCGGCGTTCCGCCAAAACCCACTGATCGGATCAAGGAAGGTTCCGATGGCCGGAATTGATCCGAATGAGGTATTTAAGACCCATGTGAGAATCGCGGTGCATGCGATCCACAAAAAAGCGATACGTCGTTGCATATGACCTTGAATATTTCACAAATGAAAGGCGAAAGCAAACGCTTATTTTTACGTTATGCCTGATATTCGCATTCTATTTGAAAAAAACCGAGCATGGTCTGAAAAAATGCTCGATCGTGACGCCGAATTCTTCCACGACCTGTCCAGACAACAAGCGCCACGCTATCTCTGGATCGGTTGCGCCGACAGCCGCGTCCCTGCCAATGAAATCGTAGGACTCAAACCGGGGGAGTTGTTCGTGCATCGCAATGTGGCCAATCTGGTTGTCCATTCCGATCTGAACTGCCTGTCGGTGCTCCAATATGCGGTGGATGTTCTCAAAGTCAAGCACGTGATCGTTTGCGGCCATTATGGTTGCGGAGGCGTGCGTGCGGTTCTGAACCATGAGAAGCATGGCCTGATTGACAATTGGTTGCGGCATATCGAAGATAGCCATCGCAAGCATATCGATGCGTTTCATCATCTGTCTGACGATCATACCCGCTTGAACCTTCTATGCGAGTTGAACGTGATCGAGCAAGTGGAAAACGTGGCTCTCACAACGGTCGTGCAAGACGCCTGGGCCCGCGGACAGACATTAGCCCTGCACGGATGGGTCTATGGTCTCGACAACGGCATTGTTAACGACCTCGGGATAACCATCCGATCGGCCGAAGATGTCGACGCCACGTACGACCGCTCGGTTCAGGATCTGTATCGGAGGTATAAGACTGGCGAGCCGGCACACCCGGCTTCTCCCACATCCCTGTGAACAAGAGCACCAGGACCGTGCTGAAGCCCAATCCCCAAACCACGACCGTGGACAGCTGAGTCCAGAACAACTCCGTTCCCCAAATCAGTAAAGGCACCAAGCCGCCCATGGTGGTGAGCGAGGTGATGAGCACCGTGCGGGTATGGTTGCGATACACTTGTTTCCAGGCTCGCATGCGGTTGATGCCTTGACTGCGCAACGTTTCGCGACCGTAGTACAGCAAGATCGCGTTGTTCACGACGACACCTACCGTGAGCAGCGCGCCGGCGATGGCTCCTTGACCCACACTCATTCCGTGATACAATACCCCGCACATGATGCCTAGCATGGCATACATAACGGCTGTGAGCACATAAATCGATGCGCGGAACCGGTTCAATAACGCGGCGACAACCATCCATACGCTCAGAAGCGCCATCAACAACACCCAGATGGTGTTTTTTCGGGTCTCGGAATCTTCAAAGCGGAAACGATTATCGTCTGTGAA
>CAYPOI010000043.1:20178-22915 GCA_964412365.1 uncultured Chitinophagales bacterium
TCGATCAGTTGCGTGCGGTTGATGCCCAATCGTGCAAGTTTGGCCGCATCCAATCGTAGGATGAATTGCTGAAAGTCCTCCCGCATCCATAGTTGCGCATTGGTGTTCACGTTCGAGACTCGACGGCTACGCTCTAAGCGGATTTTCAGTTCGTCGGCGACCCTAGCCAATTCCTGGTAGCCATAACCGACCAACGTGAGGTTCTGAGAGCTGAATCCACCTCCGAAACCGGTGTTGAACGATTCCTGCAACCCATAGACCGAGGTTCCGATGTTTCCGGTGCGGGCGGCCAGGTACATCAGCTCCCCCATCAATCGATACGGTTCGGGCATGAATGCCGCTCCCTCGATCAGCGTGATGCGGATGGTGCTGGATCCGTATTCGCTCAGATCGGTTTGGTAATAGTCGATCCACGGCATGAAGGGATGAATCACCGTTTCAAAATTCAATGCGATTTTATCGATTTCTTCCAATGGCGATCCTTGTGGCGCACGAAGCCAGATCTGAATGGTTTCGCCCGTGTTCATCCGCCATGGATCACCGAAAAAAGCACCTTTCGAAAACATATAGCCCACATATCCGATGGAGCCGAGGAACGTCAACGCCAGTACGTACCGCAGTTTGTGGCGGATGTTGAAGAAATGACGCGTGAATCGGAGCCGAGGCACATCCCAAACCTTGGGCGCTTTCTTGTTTCCGAAAATCCAGATCAGGGCATAGGGAATGAAGACCAAACTCACGATCACCGATGATATCAGGGATGAGGTGAGTGCCACGGCCAAGGGTTCGAGGAAATCGCGCAGACGCTCCATGGCAAACATGACGGGGACGAAAATCGCGACCGTAGTGAGCGTGGCACCGATCACCGGAATCACGGCATCCGGTAGCAGGCGACGCACATGATCCACCCGCGCGAGTCGGTCACTGGGCAAACCAGGGTGGATGCGTTCATACACCACCACGGCATTGTCGATGATCATGCCGAGCGATACGGCCAACCCGGCCAAGGTCAGCAAGTTCAGTGTGTACCCCATCAGCAGCAGCGCGATCCCACTCAGAAACAGGCTTCCGGCGATGCTGCCCAGAATCACGATCGGGGCTTTCACTTGGCGAAGGAGAACCAACAGAAGCACAAGGATGACGATGATGCTCCATCCCGCCTGGACTTGCAATTCGCCCAGTTGTTTGCGGATGGTTTCGGTGGCATCGCGTTCGAGGCGGAGTTCGAGTCCGTACGGAAGCTCGGCACGGATCAATTCCATCTCTTCACGGATGCTCTTCGCCAAGACCAAGGCATCGGCGCCGGGTTCTTTGATCATGGTGATGGTGAGGGCGCGATTTCCGTTGATGCGCGTCACATTCCGCGCCGGCACGGTGCCGCGTTCCACCGTGGCGAGCTGACCAAGACGGATGGTTCGATCGCTGTTCGGAAGGGAGATGGGCAGATTTTCGATATCGCCCACATCCCCGATGGACGGCGGAATCACCAATTCGTACCGCCCGCCCGGACGCTCGGCATACCCCGTCGACCGCCACGACAATTGCGCCGATACCATCGCCAGGATGGTCGTCGCTCGCATGTCGTACCGTTCCAACGCCAAGGCATCGAAGTGGATCAGTAAGGCTGGTTCCGGCACTCCGGTGATTTCGATGTCGGCCAGTCCAGACGTTCCGAGCAAGGGCATCTGAATGCGCGATTCGGCGATGCGGCGCATCTCGGCAGGCTCCATCAAGCCGTTCAACGACCAGGTCATGAACTGGGGCACATCCGACAATTCGCGCGGAACAGCCCGATTAATCGAATGCTGCGACACGCCCCTCGGAAGATCGTCATACAAGGTGTACAGCGCTTCCTGCAGCTCGATCACCCGGAAATCGACCGGTGCTTTTTTCGTGAATTCGATCACCACTCGACTGATGCCCTCGCTGGTGGTCGACCGAACCTGAGCCACATCCCTCAACCGATAGGCGATGGATTCGACCCGGCGCGTGATGTTCATTTCCATCACTTCGGGTGCGGTGCTACCCCATCGGTAACTGACGGTGACGGATGGAAGGCTGATGTCGGGCGTAAGCTCCACCGGGAGGCGCGACCAACTGAGCAAGCCGATCACGGCCAGCATCAGAAACAGAAGCGACAAGGTGTAGCGACGCGCGAAGATCATCGGATCCGGACGTCCACGTTTTGCTGATGGGAAATCGCGAAGTGACGATCCACGGCCAACGTATCGCCCGGATTGAACACGTCTTCTTTTAATAACACATATTCAGGGGTGATGACCACCGGTTCCACGTAAATCCATTCGACCATGGATCCCCGAAGGCGGAAAACCAATGGACGTCCGTCTCGCTCCAACAATGCGGCGCGAGGTGCGCGGATGCGGCCTGTATGCGTGGCTAGTTGGATGCGACCCGTGACCGTCATTCCGGGGCGGAGAGATTGCGAGCGATTGGCCACATCCACCACGATTTGTCCGGTTTTGCGATCCTTGTCGATGCGCGGGGAAATGGCGCTCACGCGTCCGGCATGACGGGCTCCATCCGGACTGCGGATCTCCACCTCATTCCCGACCCGTAGCTTGTTCACTTCCGATTCGAGCACGTCCAAGCGCACCTGCACCGTCGACACATCCATCAGCTTGCCCAATTCCAATCCTCCTTGCAAATACGCACCCGATGCCAGGTTGATGGGAGACGAAATGTAGCCCGAGAACGGAGCGATGAGCGTGGTGTAGGT
>CAYPOI010000044.1:0-22863 GCA_964412365.1 uncultured Chitinophagales bacterium
AATCGATGATTCCCCAAAAAGAAAGCGTGTAGCTCCGCGGTTTGGGATGCGAGTAGATGCGCAGCGCATACTCGATCGTGAAGACGATTGTGAACACCCATTCGAGGATGCGGAAGGCGACTTGAATATCCGAATCGGCAGACAGGGATGTCTCTAGGATCACGACGACCACACTGGCTAGGATGATCCATAGCAGGACCACATCAAACCGACGACCCTCGGGCGTATCCGTTCCGAAAATGATGGAATGCAAGCGTTCTTTATTCATTGGAGGGTAGCTAAGAATTGAGATGGGGTGAGGACAGGTATCGGCGAATTCCTGAAATCTCGGATGTTTCGGGTGAGGATGAGATCCATTCCTTCTTCCTTTGCGATGACGAACTGTACCGCGTCTACGAAATCACGATAATTGCCGGATAATGCCAAGCGAATGTGTTTTTCCGAAACCGGCAGCAGTTCCACCATCTCCAATAACAGGTTTACGCGTCGTTTGGCTTCATCCGCACCCACATTCTTTTGTAAGGTGTAGTGAGCATTCATAAGGCTCAAGGTTGACAATGATATGCGGATCCGCCCCTCGTCCGCCAACGAGAACACACCTGCCGAATCCCATTTGAACGGATCACGCTCTAAAAACACATCGAGTAAGACATCGGTATCCACATGAACTTTAGTCATGCACGTACTTCCTTTCCAAAAACTCCCGGTATTCTTCTCTCGGATCGTATGTGTCTGCTTTTTCCGGATCCACTTTAATACCTCCCATCAGCGCGCGCACACGAGGCGAGATGTCGATTGCCTTTTGAGTTTCATTGGGTTTCGACACCAACGCCAGATAGGTCTCCACCATGTCGGAGACGGATGTTCCCCGCCGCTGAGCCTCCTCTTTGGCCCGGGCGATGACGTCAGGATCGATGGATAAGGTGAGCTTGGTTTTCATACGTATGATTTTTTATGAGAATACGTATAGAATAGGGAACGACCCTATCAATCGCAAATCATACCTCCCCCCCCCATCCCTGCCTACCGGCAGGCTGGCTCCTGTTCAATCTATCTTAACAGAATCGCCTTCAACTCCCCGAACTCAGCGCCAATCTCAATACTCATTTTCGGATGCCGCGCGCGCTCGGCCAACCGCTCCGGAATGCTCACCACTCCCGGCAGCACATCCTCCATCACATCCATGAACTTGGCCGGATGCGCCGTGGCCAGCACGATTCCGTGCTTTCCGGCATATCGAGACTGATTGCGGACCTGCGACCATGCATGCAATCCCGTCGCCGTGTGCGGATCGGCCACATACCCGAACCGGTCGAACGTGTCTTTGATCGCGACGCGGGTGTCGGCATCCGTCACGCCCAATCCGCCGATGTCCTCGCGAAGCTTGCTATCATCGCCATCGAACATCCATAAAAGCCGTTCGAAATTGCTCGGATGTCCCACATCCATCGCATTCGACACGGTTTGCACACTGCCACGTGGCGTGAACGGATGTCCGTGCAAATACCGCGGAACCACATCGTTCGCATTGGTCGCCGCAAAAAACGTCACATCCGGAAAGGCATCGCGCGAGGCCATAAGTCCGGCCGTCAGATTTCCGAAGTTGCCACTGGGCACCACAAACGTCAGCTCGGATGCGGGTCGACCGGCATCCCTAACCGCTCGTCTGTAATATTCACCCTGTGGAAGCAACCGTGCGATGTTGATGGAATTGGCAGATGTGAGCGTGAGCGCCGCTTGGAGCTCCCCATCATTGAAGGCCATTTTCACAAGGCGCTGGCAATCATCGAACGTTCCGTCCACTTCCAATGCCGTGATGTTGCCACCCAAGGTCGTGAATTGCGCTTCTTGCAACGGACTCACTTTCCCCGACGGATACAACACAAACACATCTACCCCTTCCACTCCATGAAATCCTTGCGCGACGGCGGCTCCCGTATCGCCGGATGTGGCCGTTAAAATCGTGAGTGGTGCGCCGGATGTGTGCAGTTTCGGAAGGATGCGGGCCATGAACCGGGCTCCGAAATCCTTGAAAGCCATGGTCGGACCATGAAACAGTTCCAACACCGATGTCCGATCATCTAAGCGGACGAGTGGGGATGGGAAGTTGAAGGCGTCTTCCGTGATTTCTGATAACTCCGAGCTGCTCAGCTCTTCGATATACGTCGACAACCAGTGGGAATCCGTAATCGGGAATCGGGAATCGGTCGTCCCACGTCCCACAGGCACAAACAAACCGCCATCCTCCGCCAAGCCGCGCTTTACGGCCGTAGCGAAGTCCGTGGCCAACGACGGATTACGGGTGCTGGTGTAGATCATGGAGTCCGTGGCCCTACCGAGTTGATCGGCGACACATACAAATCACTTCCGAGCCCATAGGTATTCAACGCCGACTGCATTGCGGCGCCCACCTCCCTAGCATGGTCTTCACCACGACATAGGGCGAAAATACTCGGTCCCGAGCCCGAAATGCTGCACCCCAACGCATGCCGCTCCAACGCGGCCGCTTTAACGGCATCAAAACCTGGAATGAGCAAACTACGGATCGGTTCGATCAACGTGTCTTTCAAGGATCGTCCGATCAGATCATGATCATGAGTGATCAGACCGGTGATCAATCCGGCCAAGTTGCTCCATTGCTCAATCGCATCATCCAAACGGATCGTTTTTTTCAACACATTGCGCGCATCGGACGTCAGCAGTTCGATCTGGGGATGCAACACCGCGGCAACCAAGTCCTTCGGATAATCGAGCTGGATCACATCCAACGGTTTATAACTTCTGACCAATACAAATCCGCCCAACAAGGCCGGCGCCACATTATCAGCATGGGCGGCACCACAGGCGATCTTTTCGGCCTGCATCACAAAGGGCAAGAGTTCCAAACGGGTAAGCGGCGATCCCAATAGTTCATTCGCAGCGACAACGGCGGCGACGGCACTAGCTGCGCTGGAACCGAGTCCGCTGCCCAATGGCATATGTTTATGCACGTGAAGATCGATGCCGACTTTGGTATCACCGATGTGCGACAACAATTCCATCACCGCCACGCTGGCCGTGTTTTTCAAGGAATCGAGCGGCAATTTCCCCCCATCCCCAGTGATGCTCTTTACCGTCACACCGGGCGTGGAACTGAGTACCGCTTCGACGATATCACCGGGCTCATTCAGGGCGAATCCGAGCGAATCGAATCCGCAGGCGACATTCGCAACCGTTGCTGGGGCGAAAATCGAGACGCGTTTCATACTCGGACCTCAGCCACTCTCAGAATATCGGACAACACGCCCGATGCGGTCACGGCCGGGCCTGCGCCTGGTCCCATCACCACCAATGGACGAGTCGAATAAATATCGTTGGTGATGGCCAACAAGTTATCCATATCGCGAAGGTGATAGGCGGCATGATCGGCATCGATTTCGGTCAGGCCGACGGATGCGTTGCCATTTTCCACTTTCGCGATATAGGCGAGTTTTTTGCCGGATGCGGCGGCTTTGTCGCGACGTGCCGATAGTTCGGCATCCGCTTCAGGTAACATCTTCCAAAAGGCATCAACTGTCGGGGCTTCGAAAAAGCGAGCTGAAAGTGCTGGCGTCACATGCACATCATCCAATTCAAGCAACCAACCCGCTTCACGGGCAAGGATGAGGATTTTGCGAGCGGCATCGAGTCCGTTCAGGTCATCACGTGGATCGGGTTCGGTATACCCCGCATCAAACGCTTCTTTCAAGGCTTCGCTGAACGATGCGCCTTGCCCAAACCGGTTGAACAAATAACTGAGTGTTCCGCTGAGGATGCCTTCCATGCGGATGATGGAATTACCACTTTCCGTCATGTCGCGCACGGTTTTGACGATGGGCAGCGCGGCACCGACATTCGTTTCATAAAAGAACGGAACCTGCCGCTTGCGCGAAATCTCACGAAGGGTGCGCCATTGGTCCATCGATCCGGCATTCGTGGTCTTATTCGGTGTCACAATCGCGATCGACCGTTCCAGTACCTCGGCATAATGCGCATTCACATGCGTTCCGGCAGTGCAATCGACCAACACGGAGTTCGGAAGATTCAATGCGTTGATGTGATTCAGATAGGCCTGAACATCCATTTTCCCACCTGATTGAGACAAATGGGTAGCCCAATCCGGATCGTCGATGCCATTCAGATCGAAATACATCTGCCGCGAATTCGCGATGCCGACCAAGCGAACATCCACCATCATCCGATCGGAAATAGATTCCCGGTTTTTCTGAATCATGTCGACCAATGCAGCGCCGACTCGCCCGAGTCCGACCAAGAACACATGGATGGTTCGGCTTCCTGGCGCGAAAAACGCATCATGAATGGCACGTAGGGCTTTTGATTCATCCGAGCGCGACAACACCACTGAAATATTGAACTCGGAGGACCCCTGCGCGATCGCCATCACATTCACGCCGTTCTGACCCAGCGCTTGGAACACGCGTCCGGCGATGCCCGGAACATTGCGCATGTTTTCACCGACAATCGCGATGATGGATGTATCTGTATCGGCCGTGATGCGTGCGATGCGGCCCAATTCCCGCTCCGTCGTGAATTCCGCTTCCAGAACTTGCACCGCTTTTTGCGCCACATCCGGGGCGACCGCGAAACAAACGGATTGCTCCGAACTCGCTTGCGAAATGAGGATCACGCTGATGCCGTTGCGTGCCAAGGTTCCGAAAATTCGTTGCGCCACACCGGCCACGCCGATCATGCCGGCGCCTTCCACACGAAGCAGGCCCACTTGTCCGATCGAGCTGATGCCGCGGATCGGATCCGGATTCACCGACGCCAAATTGGTTATCAGAGTGCCGGTTCCGGTCGGGAAAAATGTATTGCGGATGCGGATGGGGATGTTCGCCTGCATCAGCGGTTGGATGGTGGGCGGATAAATGACTTTCGCCCCGAAATGCGACATCTCCAAGGCTTCGATGTAGGTCATCTCGGGCTGGGTGAAGGCATTCGGCACTTTACGCGGATCGGCCGTCAGTACGCCGTCCACATCGGTCCATATATGAACTTCGCCGGCCTGGAGCGCGGCTCCGAGAATCGACGCGGTGTAGTCGGACCCACCACGGCCCAAGGTCGTGGTATCGCCGGATGCGGTTGAGCCGATAAAACCAGTGACAATTTGAAGCAGCGGATGCGAAGCGAAATGAGCTTGGATCAGGGCATTGGTCTCCGGGAACTGGACCAGGGCTGCGCCGAACGTCGCGTCGGTGCGGATGACGGTTCGGGCGTCGAGATATTCGCAGGGAAGGTTTGAGGATGTGAGCGCGCGAGAAATGATGAAATTCGACAACCGCTCACCGAAACTCTGAATGAAATCCAAGGTCTTGGGACTACATTCGCGAATGAGGAACACGCCCTGAAGGATGTCTTCCAACTCGTTCAGAGTCATCTTCACCACGGCCGAGGCATTGCTTTGCTGGTGCACCGTCACCAATTCACGAACGGCATCCAGATGGCGGCGCTCCAATTGGCGGACTTCCTCCACGTATTCCGGAATGCCTGCCGCGGCACGACGAGCCGTCGAAATCAACTGGTCGGTAACACCCGAAAATGCGGAAAACACGACCGCGCGAACGGGGTTTTCCCGGAGCAGGTCGATAATGCCTTTGATGCGGTCGGGAGTGCCAACCGACGAGCCGCCGAATTTGTATATGATCATGAGTCTAACTATCCCTAAGTGCGAATCGCCAAAATACGCATCAAGGGCTAGAACTCGACAATGAATCCGATACTCGGCAGAAAGAAGGGATCGTCGTTGGGGATGAGAACCGGAACCGCATTCGATCCATCCGAACGGATCGCTAGTCCATCGGTGGTGGCATACGTGTTGTCTGCGTTTCGGGCGAAGGTGTAGGTCGGGTTCGCCGGACTCTTCGCTCTCAACACATTCTGAATATCCAAAAACAGGTCGATGGTCACGGAATTGAAATTCCATTTCTTGTCGATGCGCATGTCGAGTTGTGAGAATGCGCGCAAGCGATTTTCATTGAGCTTTGAATAATCCAGAGTCGCATTTCCCGTGCTCAGGTAATTCGCCTGGGACGCATCCAAATCGTACGGCGTGGTCGGGAACCCGCCCAGATAGCGGTATTTGACGCCCAACTCCCAGCTGTTGCCGATTTTCCATCCGAACAACGTGGATAGCAGATGTCGGCTATCCCAGGAAGACGGTCGATAGACCCCATCCGCACCAGCGAATTCACTGTTCACCCAGGTGTAGGCGGCAACGGCATAAATCGAGCCGGTGAATTTTTGCTGAACCAAGAATTCCGCACCCCATGTGCGTCCGTCGCCGTTCGAAATCGTGCGCTCATTTCCGATGGCGCCCGATTCGGCTCCACGGTTGGCCAACGATATCCCATCACGAACAGACACCGCATAGCGGCTGTACGCCTTGTGAAATCCTTCCACGGTGAGTCTCAGGCCGCGAGTCGGGAGAAACTCAACGCCCGCAACCACATGATCGGAGCGGGTGTACCGGTTATCGGTGTTGGCCAATGCACCAGAAGCATCGCGATATCCCAGTACCGTGTAGATCGGAATCTTGTGATATCGCCCAACAGAGGCGTTTACAAACAAGTTGGATGTGAGCCGATACGATACCGCCACCCGCGGAGACAACGCATCCAGCGGATTGTTTCCGTTGTCTGTGAAGCTGTCCATGTCTGTTCGGATGCCGGCTGAAACGGTGAGTCGATCCCCAAAAAACGGTCTCGATACCTGAGCGAACGCTCCATACCGCCAAAAAGCGACATCCGTGGCGAAATTGGTTTCGATCAACGGGTTCCGGCTGATGCGGGCAAAAAACGTGGATCCATACTCCACGCGCTGCAGTGCGATGCCACCTGAATATTTCCACGATCCTTTGAACAGGTTCACATCCGCCCGAAGCTTGGTTTCGGTTTCGCGCGATTCGGAATCCAATGCGAGCGCGGATGGATCTCCGGTCCGGGCGTCTTCCCATCGCACCAGATCGTTATCGAACGTGTTCCGACTCAGCGCCACATTCACATATCCGTCTGTGATCAAGCGGCGCACCGATGTGCCGAGAGTGTAATTCCATTGGTTGATGATGGGATTCCCCCGCAATACGGCTTCTTTTTCGGGAGAGGATTCGGACGGAACCGCGAAAAAGAACTCATCCAAAGCACCGACACCCAGTACGGTGATCCGGGTTTTCGGATCGGCTTGCCACGATACTTTGAATTGGGAATCCCAGTAATCGGGACGAATCGGAAGATCGATCGCCTCGAACAGGAAGCGCAGATAACTACGTCGGATGGAGGCCAAATAGGTCGCGTTTTGCCCGATAGGTCCTTCACCGGTCAGTGCGACTTCCGTCCCGCTCAAGCGGAAATTGCCTTGAAATTCTTCCCGGTTTCCATCCCGCTGACGAAAATCAAATACCGCGGCCAGCGCGTTGTCCACTCGCGCATTGAACGCGGAGCTCGACATCGTCACATCTTCGATGAAGGAGACATTCAACAGGCCTTGCGGACCGCCCGATGAACCTTGCGTGGCAAAATGGTTGATCACGGGAATCTCTATGCCATCCAAATAGTAGACATTTTCATTCGGCGCGCCGCCACGGATGATCAGGTCATTCCGAGGTCCCGCCCCGATCGATCCACCCACACCCGGAAGCGTTTGAATCACCTTCGAGATATCGAAATTTCCGCCCGGATTGCTGCGGATCTCCTCCAACGTGAGGCGCTGGATGGATAACGGCGTCTCGACGGTGGTGATGGATGTGGCCCGGTCGGCCGTCACTTGAACTTCACCCAATGAAAGTCGGTCCTCATCTAATTCCACCGTAATCACATTCGCATTACCGGTGGTAAGCACCAGATTGAATCGGATTTCGGTTCGGTAGCCGACATAACTGAATCGGACATTGTAGGATTTGGCCGGTGCGGCAACTCTAAATCGACCGTTTTCATCGGTCACGACACCGATCAGTGGATCCGTGCCTTCAAGAACGACAGTGACGCCCGTCAAAACATCTTGCGTGGCGCGGTCTCGAACCGTCCCTTGAAGTACGGCTTGTTGAGCATGGGCCAGTTGTGGAACTAACAGGAGGAGTAAGACAATGTGGTGGAAGCGCATAGCATACCAACCTCAGAACCTGCGACGTGCGTTCCGTAAGGAACTGTAAGAAATTTCATCACCGACTTGCCCGCATCCCCGCACCCTCCGTATATTTGTGGCTCGCGCGGGAATAGCTCAGTTGGTAGAGCACGACCTTGCCAAGGTCGGGGTCGCGAGTTCGAGTCTCGTTTCCCGCTCATGAAGGCCCGGTTCTGTTCATAGAGCCGGGCTTTTTTGTTACGGGGCGTCGAGAACCAGGGTGAGTGCGCGTCCTCCTTTCGAAAAACGGACATCCTTGCAATACATCTTCATCAGATACACGCCCCTGCCACCTTGGCGAAGCAGGTTATCAGATTCGACCGGACTCGGAAGCATATCGGGATTGAACCCATCCCCTTCGTCTTCGACGGTCACTTCCAAATCGTTGCCGTTTTTTTCGGCACGCACATAGACCCATTTGCTCGAATCCTGTTTGTTTCCATGCATGATGGCGTTGGTGACCGCTTCCGACAGCGATAACAGCAACGCACCATGGGCCTCTTCACTCAGGTTTGCGGCCTTTGTGAGTTCATCGACCATCTGATCGACTTGCTCAAGGCTGTCGAAATCAGAGGTGAGGCGCACATCAAGAAGTGATTGCATGGGATGGATTCGGTTATTTCGTTAAGAAACGAATCCTACGCGTAAATCCCACGCAATTTCAAGGTATCTGCGACTTTTTTAATACTGTACACATACGCGGCTTGGCGAAGTGTGATATTGTACTGCTCTTTGACGCCATAAATAAGATTGAAGGCGTCTCGCATCATGCGGTTGAGGCGACGATTCACGCGTTCCTCCGTCCAAAAATACCCCTGACGATCCTGCACCCATTCGAAGTACGAAACGGTCACGCCGCCCGCATTGGCTAAGATGTCTGGAATGATGAGGATGCCTTTCGATTCCAGAATCGCATCGGCATTGGCGGTCACAGGCCCGTTGGCACCTTCCGCGATGATCTTCGCTTTGATGTTCGGCGCATTGTGTTTGTTGATCTGGTCTTCTTTCGCGGCTGGTATGAGCACATCGCATTCCAATTCCAACAGGTCCTGGTTTGAAATCCGCTCGCCGCCTTCGAATCCTTCCAAGCTGTTCTTGTGCGTGCGGCTGTACTCGATTGCGGCTGGAATATCCAAGCCATTGGCATTGTAATAGGCACCGGATACATCACTCACTGCGATGATTTTCGACCCGAGTTCGTGCATGAGCAAAGCCGAGACCGAACCGACATTTCCGAATCCTTGGACCACGGTGGTGGAACGGTTCGGCAGCATCCCGAGCTTGTTCAATGCGGCCAGGGTTACAGTGACCAATCCACGTCCGGTCGCTTCACGGCGCCCTTTGGACCCCCCGATCAGCAATGGCTTACCTGTGACCACACCGGTCACGGTTTTGCGGGCATGCATCGAATACGTGTCCATGATCCATGCCATCACCTGCTCGTTCGTGTTCATGTCTGGAGCCGGGATGTCGGTATCCGGACCGATCATATCAATCAGAGCGGATGTGTACCGACGCGTGATGCGTTCCAGTTCGCCTTGCGAGAGCAATTTCGGATCACAGCGAACGCCGCCTTTTGCTCCACCGAACGGAACATTCACCACGGCACATTTCCAAGTCATCCAGGCGGCGAGGGCTTTCACCTCGTCCAAATGCACATCGGGAGCGTAGCGAATGCCGCCTTTGCCGGGTCCGAGCACGTTTGCATGCATCACACGGTACCCTTCAAACACTTCGATTCGTCCGTCGTCCATAATCACCGGTATCGATACAATCACCTGTTGCGCTGGATTCGACAGATATTGAAACATGCCTTCATCCAATCCGAGGATATCCGCGGCGAAGCGGAAACGTTCCATCATGGATTCGAACGGACTCTCGGCGTCGAGTTTGGGTCCGTCTTCTTTGTAGAAAGGTGAGCTGAGGTGATGTTGGGACATAAAAAGATGAGTGGTTTTAATTCCGCTACCCAAAATTAGGGGGAAAAGCGCTTTCAACCCAATAATCCTTCGTAACAATTCAATAACATTATCGGCGTACCTTTTCGGACATCTATTCTGCGTCACACCCTAATCGATTATGACTGAAGTCAATCCGGGCAACGCGCCCCGCACGTCACTTTACCAATCGTTCAGAGCAAGCGGCTTGAACGATATCATTCGCAAAGAGCGGACGTTCCTCATCTTCATTGGATTTTCCTTTTTCATCGCTGGAGTGGTGTTTCAGCGCCCTGATATCGCGATGTGGATCGGATTCATGTTCGCGGGCTACTCAGCCATCGCGAACGACTCCATCCAAACCATAGGAACCTTCCTCGCATCGAATTCCAAACGTCCTTGGTGGATATTATGGATGTTCATCGGAGGCATTTTCCTAGCCACCGTGTACTACAGCTGGGTTATTTACGATGGGGATGTCTCCTATCAACGACTCACCTCCAAGGGCTTTGATGTTGCCCCTACCACATTTTCCTTCCTTCAGGTCGCCGCGCCGATCTTTCTGTTGATTATCACCCGTTTGAGGATGCCGGTATCCACCACATTCCTCATTTTGAGTTGCTTTTCGACCGATATCAACGGCATCACCGACATGCTTGGCAAAAGCTTGAGCGGATATGGTGTTGCGTTTGTCACATCGATCATTGTCTGGGTAGCATTATCTCGATTGATGCGCAATTGGTTCACAGGCGAGGCGGCCTGGTACTGGACACCAATTCAATGGGTCACATCAGGCACCCTTTGGGCGATATGGCTGATGCAGGATGCGGCCAACATCGCCGTTTATCTCCCACGGAGTTTAAGTGTATACGAGTTCATCGGTTTTGCCGGATTCATCTTCCTTGGGTTAGGCATCCTGTTCTATCTGAAGGGAGACCGGATACAGCAAGTTGTCACGGAAAAATCCTTTGTCGCGGATATGCGTCCGGCATCCATAATCGATTTCGTGTATGCCTTCATTCTGTACTATTTCAAAATGGTGAGCGTGGTGCCGATGAGCACAACCTGGGTCTTCATCGGGTTGCTGGCCGGACGTGAACTCGGTATGAGTCTTGTGGATCAAGAGGGTCACGGGAAACCATTCAAAAAGACCTTCTTGCTCATCGCCAAGGATATCACGTATGCCGGAATCGGATTGCTCGTCTCCATCATCTTGGCGATCAGCATCAACCCGCTCATCCGTGCCGAATTGTTCTCTTTTTTCCAATGACCTGTTGATAATCTCGACGTAAAAGCGCATCATGGGATGCTATGGTAACATCCATTCGATACGGCATCATCACCTCTGGCTTGGTTCCGGTGCGACGCGACGCAAGCGACGCATCCGAAATGATCACGCAATGCCTCCTCGGTGAGACGTTTCGAATCCAGGAGGAGACCGAGCGATGGTACCACATCATCGCCGATCACGATGGGTATGCCGGGTGGATCAGCAAAAGCCAAGCCCGAGAAACCGACACGGCCGATTATAGTTCGTGGTGCAACCATCCCGAACGCAAACGCTCCGGGTTTTTCACCTATCGGGTGAGCAATTCGAATGAGACGCTTCTTGTGCCGGCCGGGGCACCGGTGATCACCACAAGCAACGGCATCGAACTTCCATCCGGGAATTGGGAGCGGGTCACATCCAGACAACCCATCATCGAGCATTCCATTCTCGACACCGCGCTTAATTATCGTGGGGCTTCTTATTTATGGGGTGGTCGGTCCGACAATGGCATCGACTGCAGCGGGTTCATTCAAGCCGTGTACGGATTGCATGGGTATGCCCTTCCGCGCGACGCATGGCAACAACACGCATTCGCACCTCTCAACGGCACCACTCTGGCGGATGCGTCTGCGGGGGATATCCTGTATTTCAGTTATGGCGACAACCGCATCCATCATGTCGGGTTTTATCTGGGTGACGGGTATTTGCTTCATGCGTCCGGTTCGGTCACCATCCACACCATCGATCCGGCGAAACGCCACAGTGGTCGATATCTGTTCAATGAACGACTGGGAACCACGCTGGTGGGCTTCCACACGTCGAAGACTCTGAAATCCGCTTCCACTAAAAAACGGACCTGATGACCGGACATGTGCTCGTACTGAACCAAGATTATCAGCCATTGAGCGTGTGCGGCGTCAAAAAATCTCTCATGCTGCTGTGCTTGGAAAAAGCGGAATTGCTACATCCGCTCTTGGACCGTAAGATCCATACGGTGAGCATGGAATACGATTTCCCGTCCGTCATCCGCTTACGGCGTTATACCCGCATCCCGTTCAAAACAATCGTCCTCACACGCAAGAATGTGATGAAGCGGGATGGAAACCGCTGTCAGTACTGCGGAACGCACGAAGATCTGACCATCGACCATGTGATTCCACGAAGCCGAGGCGGTATGGATACTTGGGAGAATTTGGTGGCCGCGTGCAACCGCTGCAACCACAAGAAAGGCAACCATACGCCGAAGGAAGCGGGTATGCCATTGAGACGGGAGCCGTTTCGTCCCCATCACATTTTATTTCTGCAGGAATTCGTCGGAACGGTGGATGATCACTGGCGTCCGTACCTGTATATGGGTTGAAAAATCGTATCTTGGGGGATGTCTGATAAACCCAATGACTACTGCGGCATTTTCGGGATTTTCAATCATCCCGAATCCGCGCTTCTCACGTACTTAGGGCTTCATGCCTTGCAACATCGGGGTCAAGAATCTGCAGGCATCGTGACCTCGTGGTTCGATCCGGTGAAAGGCATTCCGACCATGCCCATGTACAAGGATTTCGGTCTGGTGCTTTCTGTTTTCGACGACCGAACCTTGTTCACGCGCAAACTCATCGGGGAGTCGGCTATCGGGCATAACCGCTATTCCACAGCAGGTTCATCGAACAATCCGTCCAATATCCAGCCCTTTCGTGTGCATTACAGCAAAGGGAATCTGGCGCTCGGACACAACGGAAATTTGACGAACGCTCGGAAACTGAGAAATGATTTCATCAACGAAGGCGTGTTGTTTTCCAGCACATCCGACACCGAAATCATTCTGCATTTGATTTCGCACAGCAAGAAAACAAACCAGCTCGATCAGATTGAAGACGCCGTAAATCAAATCGCCGGCGCGTACTGTTTGGTAATTTTGACGGATGACAAATTGATCGCCGTGCGCGACCCGAACGGATTTCGGCCATTGGCGCTCGGCAAACTCGGAGACAGTTACGTTATTGCCAGCGAAACCTGCGCCTTCGACATCATCGGCGCGGATTATGTGAGGGATGTGGAACCGGGCGAAATCCTGATCATCGATCGCAACACGGTTGAGACCGGACAAACCCAATCGAGATTCATCAAACCATTGCCGGGAACCGGTTCTGCGGGATGCATTTTCGAGTATGTGTACTTTTCGCGTCCGGATAGCAAGATTTTTGGCGAGAACGTGGATAAGGTTCGTCGCCGTATCGGACAATATCTGGCCAGGGAATTTCCGGTCAGCAGTTTCATCAAAGACAAGAACGGGAAGCGGCCTGTTGTGATTTCCGTGCCCGATTCGAGCAATACCGCCGCTTTGGGGTATGCCTATGAGAATGAGAAAATGGGCGAATCGTGCCGGTTCGAGATCGGATTGATCCGGAACCATTATGTGGGACGGACCTTCATATCGCCTGGACAAGAGCAACGCGAGACGAAAGTCAGAACCAAATTCAATACGGTCAGGGGTGTGTTGGAAGGACATCCGGTCATCATCGTCGATGATTCGATCGTCCGTGGAACCACATCACGCTATTTGGTGGACATGATCCGCAAGGCGAATCCGACCGAAGTCCACTTTCTGGCCAGTTCGCCACCTATTGTGGAGCCATGCCATTACGGAATGGATTTCCCATCACGCGATGAGTTGATCGCCAACGTGCATAACCGGGATGTCGAGCGCATCGCCAAGAGTTTGGGTGTCGATTCGCTGCATTATCTGTCGGCCGAAGGTCTTGTGAATGCGGTGAAAGACGCCAATGCGAGTCCATTCAACTACTGCACGGCTTGCTTCACCGGGAATTACCCGGTACCGGTCACCTCCGGCGTCGAAAAAGAAGAAAACGAATACAATTGATGATTATCCGCGACGCGACGTTTGTGACCAGCGCACCGACCATTGACGAAACCCCAGCGCCCGACCGCCCCGAAATCTGTTTCGCCGGACGCTCGAACGTGGGGAAATCGTCGATCATCAATGCCATCACCGGTCGCAAAAAACTAGCCAAGACCAGTGGCACGCCGGGCAAAACGCGCTTGTTGAATTATTTCGACATTGACGGCACATGGTATCTGGTAGACATGCCCGGATTCGGGTATGCCAAAGTATCGATGACCGAACGCAAGAAATGGGACCATGAGATGGCCCGCTATCTGACCGGACGAACGAATCTCAAGCTCATCATTCACCTCATCGACGCCCGGCACGATCCGACCGCGTTGGACGAGGCCTTCATCAGCCAGTTGGTGGATCATCGGCTCCCCTTCTGTTTGCTTCTCACCAAGACCGATACGCTGTCGGGCAACAAGATCGCCCAGCGGAAGGCGCAGATCCGACGCTTCATCAAAGCGGAGCACATTGATGTTCCCATGATCATGACATCCGCCGTCACGGGGTTAGGGTTAGACGAGACCCGTGCACTCATCCATGACTTCATCACCGACAAATACCAATTATCCCAAACCATCCTATGAGTTATAAAGTCTTACTGTTAGACGGCATCGAATCCATTTGCAAAACCATTCTTGAAAGCCGCGGCATCGAGGCGGTGGAAGCCCCAAAATTAGCCGGAGCCGAGTTGCTCGACGCCATCCAGCATTACGATGGTGTGGTGGTCCGTTCGCAGACGAAAGTGACGCTTGAACTGCTGAAAGCCGCGCCGAAACTACAAGTGGTGGGTCGTGCCGGAGTCGGTGTGGACAACATCGACCTGAACGCCGCCACCAAAATGGGCGTGCTGGTGATGAATACCCCCGATGGAAACACCATTTCCACGGCTGAGCATACCTGCGGCCTGATCATGGCCTTGGCCCGCAATATCCCAAATGCGGTTCAGTCCTTGAAAAACGGTGCTTGGGACCGCAAGAAGTACACCGGCACCGAATTGTCGGATAAAACCCTCGGCATCGTTGGTCTTGGAAAGATCGGTTCCGGTGTGGCCACACGCATGATATCCTTTGGGATGAATGTGGTGGCATACGATCCGTTCACCTCCGAAGAACGCGCGGCTGAATTGGGTGTGGAATTGGCGGATCTGGACACCGTATTGGCCAAAGCCGACTTCCTGACCGTACATACCCCATTGAACGAGAAAACCCGCGGATTGGTCTCCAAGGCCAACGCCGGAAAACTGAAAAAGGGTGTCCGTTTGGTGAATGTGGCTCGTGGCGGCATTTTCACCGAAGAAGACTTGCTTGATTTGCTCAACGACGGAACCATCGGCGGATTGGCTGTGGATGTGTACTCGACTGAACCCACGCCAGCCGAATTGCTTCCATTGCTGCAACATCCGAAAGTGGTCTGCACGCCGCACTTGGGCGCATCCACCGATGAGGCACAGGAAAAAGTGGCCGAACAGATTGCCGCTCAGATTGCCGATACGTTGGAGCGCAAGAGTTTCAAAGGCACCTTGAACGGCAAAAGCATCGCGTTGTCGACCAACCGCGACGTCCAACCCTTCCTCAAATTGGCCGAACATCTTGGATCGTTCGCTTCGCAAGTGGCTGCCGATCATAACGAAGTCATCCATGTGGAGTATTCCGGTACTTGCGCCCAGTATGCTGAGGTATTGACGGATGCCGTGCTCAAAGGCTACCTCAAGCACAGTTCAGACGAAGCCATCAACCTGATCAATGCCCGGTACAATGCCAATCTGAAAGGATTGAAAGTGACGGAAACGATCAGCCATGAGGTGAAAACCTATGCCGATAAGATCCGCATCCAATTGAACCATAAAGGCGTGTACGACGACATCGCCGGGACCATTTTCGGGGAATCGGATTTCCGGATTGTCAGAATCGGTCACCATGCGATCGAAATCTTGTTGGATGGCAGCATGATGCTCTACACCAACATCGACAAACCCGGCATGCTGGCGGCAGTGAGCGGATTGCTTGCCAAACATGGTGTAAACATCGCGGCATTGAGCTTGGGTCGTACAGATAGCCAAGCGGTTACCGCGGTGATGGTCGACTCGAAACTACCGGCCACCATCCTTAAAGAAGTGGATGCCTTGGACGGCGTCGACAATGTCACATTTGTTCAAATCACTGCCTGACAGTATCATAGACCTTTTACCTATGTCACTTGCTTACCAGAGATCCGAAATCCATCAATTTGAACGGATTCCGGTCGTCACCTTCGATAACAACCTTGCGGCATCCAAAGCCATCGCTGCGGATATGGCCGCCCTGATTCGGGCGCGTGCTGCCGAAGGCAAACACGTGGTTTTGGGCTTGGCAACGGGCTCATCCCCTACCCGCTTGTATGCCGAGCTCATCCGCCTGCACAAGAAAGAAGGACTCAGTTTCAAGAATGTGGTCACATTCAATTTGGACGAGTACTTCCCGATGCAGCCGGACGCCTTGCAGAGTTATGTCCGCTTCATGAACGAACAATTGTTCGATCATGTGGATATCGACCGCAAAAACGTGAACATACCCGACGGCACCCTCAGCCGCGATGATGTCTATGCGTTCTGCCAGGAGTACGAGCGGAAAATCGACGAGATGGGCGGCATCGACATCCAGATCCTCGGTATCGGTCGTACGGGTCACATCGGGTTCAACGAACCGGGCTCCACGAAAGACTCGAAAACCCGGATGGTGACCTTAGACATCCTCACGCGTCGCGATGCCTCGGGCGATTTCTTCGGCGAAGAGAATGTGCCACGCCGTGCGATCACGATGGGTGTGGGCACCATTCACAAAGCCAAGAAAGTTTACCTGATGGCTTGGGGCGAGGGCAAAGCCGGGATCATCCGCAAAACGGTCGAAGGACATATTAGCGACTTGGTTCCAGCCACCTTCCTTCAAGAACACGCCAACACCGTGTTTGTGTTGGATGATGCGGCCGCATCGGAACTCACCCGCTTCAAAACGCCGTGGTTGGTCGATTCCTGTGTTTGGGATGCGTATATGACGCGTCGCGCCGTGGTCTGGTTATGCCAAAAAGTGGACAAAGCGATTCTCAAACTCACGGACGAAGATTACAACGAAAACGGCTTGGGTGAATTGGTGACCGAACATGGTCCGTCGTACAGCATTAACATCCGGGTGTTCAATCAGATGCAACGTACCATCACGGGCTGGCCGGGTGGAAAGCCGAAGGCAGACGACAAAAACCGTCCAGAACGTCAAAACCCCTTCCCGAAAAAAGCCATCATTTTTTCGCCGCATCCCGACGATGATGTGATTTCGATGGGTGGCACGTTTATCCGATTGGTCGATCAAGGTCACGAAGTGCACGTGGCGTACCAGACATCCGGCAACATCGCCGTATTCGACGAAGACGCCATGCGCTATGCCGAATTCGTGAGCGATTATGCATCGAAATTCGATCATGACGATGCATCCGCGCTTCATCTGTTCGATGAGGTCCGCAATTTCCTAAAGAACAAGAAGACGGGGGATGTGGATTCTCACGAGGTCCGTGCCATCAAAGGGCTCATCCGTCGCGGCGAAGCCAAAGCCGGATGTCGGTATGTGGGCATCCCCGACGAACAGATGCATTTTCTCGACATGCCATTCTATGAAACGGGTCGTGTGAAGAAAGCGCCATTGGGCGAAGCCGACATCCAGATTCTCATGGATCTCATTCGCGAGATACAACCCCATCAGATCTATGCGGCTGGCGATTTGGCCGATCCGCATGGAACCCATAGAGTCTGTTTGGATGCGATCATGGAAGCCGTTCGTCGTTTGAAAGATGAGCCGTTTATGCAAGATTGCTGGGTCTGGTTGTATCGTGGCGCATGGCACGAATGGGAACTGGAGAAAATCGAGATGGCGGTGCCGATCAGTCCGGTCGAATTGCTTCGCAAGCGCCGTGCGATTTTCAAACACCAGTCGCAGAAAGACAATGTGATGTTCCAAGGATCCGACAAGCGCGAATTCTGGGAACGAGCCGAACATCGGAACCGCGAAACCGCGAAACTGTACGACAAACTCGGCCTGGCTGAATACGAAGCCATGGAAGCGTTCGTCCGTTGGAATTTCTGATGCCTTGAGCCGCTATCGCCTCCTCATCCTGGCCTTGGTGCTGGTCCCCGCGATCCTGCTCACGGTGGGCGAGTATCTGTCGATGAAGGAAAACGAGGCGATGATCACGGTCACGTACAATCGTCAGGTTGAGGGAATCCTGTATTCTCTCAACCAAAACGCTTGGGATGTGGTCACGAACTGGGTCACCGATTATGAGACACGACTGAGGCGGGGTGACACGCGACCCATCACGGATCGCAGCGACGCGCTGCTATCCGTGCTCAGCCTGCCCGAACTCATTGAGGCCGGCATCGATCCAGACCGCCTCGACATCCAGCGAGACCAATTTCTGCAAGGCTATCGACGGTTCGAATCGAAGACCGATTCGACCGGATTCATGCTGTGGTTCGCATTGGATGATGGTCGTACCGAACCTGCGATCGCCGGATTCCGCATCGATCCGAACCGGTTCATCGCCAATGAGATGTCCGCTTCGCTGGAGTTGGCCGGAAACGAGGGATTGGGCATCGGGATTTTCGTCGTATCGGATTCATCCGCCATCCACACCACGCAGGATTTTTCTTTGGCGGAAGCTCGATACACGCGCTCGTTCTGGCTGATGCCGGATTTTGTGTTGGCCATCAGCACGGAAGGCGATCCGCTTGAATCGCAACTGCGAGCCCGCACCATCCGGGCTGGTGTGCTCATCCTGATTGTCCTCATTGTGCTGATGTTCGGATTGTGGTATGTGGATCGGGCCGTGAAACGGGAGACCGAGCTGGCACGTTTGAAGTCCGATTTCGTGGCGAATGTGAGTCATGAGCTTAAAACCCCGCTTGCCCTCATCCGCATGTTCGCCGAGACACTGGAGATGGGCCGCATCCCCAATGAAACCAAAAAACAAGAGTATTACCGCATCATCGGAAACGAATCGGCGCGGCTCACACACCTCATCCAGAACATCCTGAATTTTTCAAAGATGGAGGCGGGCAAAAAAACCTATGTGTTCGAGCCGGCTTCCATCCACGATATCATCCGCAATGTGATGACGATGTATGGCGACATCCTTTCGCGAGACGGCATCCAACTGGAGCTGGATTTGGATGAAACGGTGCCGGATTTGGCCTTGGATAAAGACGCCATCACCGAAGCGATTCTGAATTTGGTCGACAATGCCATGAAGTACGCCGGAAGCGGCAAATGGATCGGAATCCAGACACGGCCTTTGGGAGATCGTGGATTCAGTCTGACGGTGGCCGACCGCGGACCCGGCATCGACACCGACGATCACGAGCGCATTTTTGAAACGTTTTATCGGTCCGGAGGAACCTTGGTGCACGAAACCAAAGGAACCGGCTTGGGCTTGTCGTTGGTCAAGCATATCGTGGCGGCGCATGGCGGCACCATCCATGTGGAATCGGAACCCGGCAAGGGCTCGAGGTTCATCATCCGGATTCAGACCAGCTTGTAACCGACTCCGTGCGCGGTGAGAATGTGCTTCGGGTTGGCCGGATCCACTTCCACCGCTTTTCTCAACCGCAGAATGAAATTATCGACCGTGCGAGTGGTCGGGGTTTCGTCGTAGCCCCAGACGTGTTCGAGAAGCTCATCACGCGATACCGCCTGTCCATGCTTCGACATCAGATACCGAAGCAGTTCGAATTCCCGATGCGTGAGTGGAATCTCATTTCCGTCGCGAATGGCGGTTTGTGCGGCGAAATCGACATCCAGCTGACCAATCCGTTGATGGGATGAGGGTGGTTGGGGCCGGGTTCGTCTCAATATGGCTTTGATGCGGGCGAGCAATTCGCGCAGACTGAAGGGCTTGGTGATGTAGTCATCCGCACCCAATTCCAAACCGAGCACGCGATCCATTTCTTGTCCGCGGGCGGTAAGCAGGAGGATGGGCGTGGCATTGTTTTCGGCGCGCAGGGTTTTGCAGACATCGAAGCCGGACAATCCCGGCATCATCACATCCATCACCACCAGATCGAATGGATTGGTGCGGATGGAGTTCAAGGCAGATGTGCCGTCTGTGGCGGTTTGCACCGCGTAGCCTTCGAATTCCAGATTGTCTTTCAGCCCCATCACCATGGAGGGTTCGTCGTCGACTACAAGTAAGCGGATCATGACATTCTTTGACAATTGAATACCGGGGGATGACATCTTGAAAAAAAGAGAGGCGTAATCTGATGAAACACAATCACCCTACGAGGTACAGTATGAAAACCTTGATCTTCACCGCCCTTTTCTTCACCACAATGTACGGAACGGCGCAGGCTCAACAGCCACGCGATTACAAACAGGAAGCCGTCCGAAATTACACATGGAATTTCACGAACGGGAACCAAGGCGTGATCGAAAGTTCGTTCGAAACGGTACTTCAGTTTCGCGAAGCGTACCCTGATGCGAACTTCAAGCCCATCGTGCGCAGTTTGAAAACATTGAGCAAAGTGGGTGAGAACGAAACCATCCGCACCAAAGCCATCTTGGTTGCTGCGGCATTGGAAAACCCCAACATGAAAGTGACCGAACTGTTGTTGACCTTGAATCATTAGTCCTTGCTATTTTCTTCCCCATGTTCGCGCTCCTGATCCTACTCCTTATCCAAACGCAGACCACCGAGACCCGCTTGGTGGATCTGCGTGGACAATGGTTGTTCCGGGTGGGCGACAATCCCGAGTATTCGAAAGTGGATGTGGATGAACGGCGCTGGTCGCCCATCTTCGTGCCGGCATCGTGGGAAGATGAAGGATATCCGGGATTGGACGGCACGCATTGGTATCGAATCACCGTGACCTTGCCCCGAACCCTTCCACCTGGTGATGTGTATCTGGATTTGGGGCGAATCGACGACAGCGACGAAACGTTTTTCAACGGCGAGATGATCGGGCGGAGCGGAACCTTTCCGCCGTTTCATTCCACGGCATACCACCTGCATCGGTCGTACCGGATTCCGCATCATCTCATCCGAAAAGGTGGCGAGAATGTGATCGCTATCCGGGTGTATGACGATCGATTGAATGGTGGCATTCTCGAGGGTCGCGTAGGCATCTATGTTCGTACCGAGGCGAATCGGTTGGCCGATTTATCAGGACAATGGTCGTTTCAGATCGGAGACGATCCTAAACGCAGCCGCGTGACCTTCGACGACAGCCGATGGAAACGCACGATGGTGCCGCAAAACTGGAGCCAGACCGATTATTCAGACTACGACGGATATGCCTGGTACCGCCATCGGTTTCGTATGGCGGAAGTCAACACGAACCAACCGCTTTGGCTGGTGGTTGGAAAAATCGATGACGCGGATGAGACTTGGTTAAACGGTGTCCTTTTAGGGAATACCGGAAGCATGAGATACGAGGCGTACGATGCGGGCGAACAAAGTGCTTGGGAACGGTACCGGTATTATGCCATTCCACCTGGACTCTTGAAACCGAATGGAGAAAACTTGATTGCCATACGCGTGCTCGACACCCAGTTGGATGGGGGCATATATGAAGGACCGATCGGCATCTACAGAAACATCGAACGCTTCGAACGGTCTAACGCTCAAATGGGTCAGAATCTGACCCAACCATGGTCTTGGTGGAAATGGCTATTGGATTGGTGACCATTCTGATGTGTCTATTATGACATAAAATCAAGCACGATTCCATCGATTCGGCTCTGTTTAGTAAATTTGTCCATGCGACACATCCTATTTTTTGCCACGTGCCTCTTTTTCCTGTCATGCGCCCGAACCACGCATGAATCCCATCAGACCGATGTCTTGATCATCGGAGGTGGTGCGAGCGGAACTCCTGCCGCGATCCAAGCCGCCCGACTCGGCGTGAACGTTTGGATTGTTGAACCCACTCCTTGGCTTGGTGGCATGCTCACAGCGGCCGCTGTGAGCGCAACAGACGGTAATCATCTGCTTCCATCCGGCTTGTGGGGTGAATTCCGAGACAGCCTGTATGCGCGCTATGGCGGTGCGGGTCCGTTGGCGACCGGATGGGTGTCGAACACGCACTTCGAGCCATGGATCGGCGCCGAGATCTTCGCGAACATGGTCGCTGCGGAAGCGAGCATCACCGTCACTCATGGATTTCGTGTGATCGAGGTGCATCGTGAGGGAAATACCGTGACGGGTGCCACCTTCATCGATGAAAAAGGGAACAAACTGACGGTTACAGCGAAAGTGACCATCGCCGCCGATGAATTCGGCGATGCGGTGAATTTATCGGGCGCACGAAACCGCTTCGGGTTCGAGGCTCGCAGCGAATTCGGTGATGAAATGGCTCCTGAAGTGGCATTTCCCCACATCCAAGACCTTACGTATGTCGCCATCCTAAAAGATTATGGTCCGGATGCAGACAAATCGATCGAGCGCCCTTCCAACTACAATGCGGCGGATTTCGACCATACCTGTAAGCAGTTGAGCAGCGATCCGGATCGGAATGTGGTCAATTGCGGACCTGAATCGGGCAACTCCATCCATATGCTCAATTATGCCCG
>CAYPOI010000045.1:0-6059 GCA_964412365.1 uncultured Chitinophagales bacterium
ACAAATGCAATAACCTCTCCCCCGTCGCGGTATCCATCCCCAGGGCGCGATAGGCGTCGAGGGTATCCGAAACCGGGTAGGAGATCCGGTGGAACGTGCACGTGAAGGCATCCAGATCCAGAATGGCGTAGGCGGCGCGGGGGTCTTCATCGCGCGATTGTCCGACCGCACCCGGGTTGACGACGTACCGATATCCCTTCTCCATCCCAAACACGCCCAATTCGTTCGCCACGATGCCCGGGATGTGGGTATGTCCGACGCACACGATATCCGCACCCACCGCTTCAAGCGCCTGCCGACATTTCACCGCCGAATTCAGATAATGCCATTTTTGGGGGTCGATGGGGGAGGCGTGAACGAGAAGAATCGCGGGACGTGGGATGTTGGACGTGGGATCTGAATCGAATACAACCGTCCGTGTCAGTGGCAAACTTTTTAAGTACTCAAGATTCGTGGGGTTGAGGTTTTTGCGGGTCCAGTCGATGACGCTGCGGTTGGGCTCGCGGAAATGTTCGAGCGGCATGTGTCCGGTGACGCCGGCATCGTGGTTTCCTTCCACACAGGGGATGTTCCGCGCGCGGATGATGTCGATCACCTCATTGGGTTGGGGGCCGTATCCGACCAAATCGCCCAGGCAATACACGGCATCAGGGGCTTGAGCGTCGAGATGTTTCAGAACGGCTTCAAGCGCGGCCAGATTGGCGTGGATGTCGGAAATGAGGGCGAGTTTCAACTTTGTGAGTTGTTTGTGGTTTGAGGTTCGTCGTATTGGGGAAAGATACGGAAGTGGTGTGGATCGCCCCGCCGGATGTGGGGTATGCGAGTTGTTTAGGTATGCTGTCCGCAAGTCCTATAAAAGCCTCATTAACCGCTTAATGCAAATCAGAGATGACGCATTTTATTGAGTGTAATTAGAATTCTGCACAGATTTCACAGATTATTTTCACAGTAAATTCTGTTTTAGGGCTTGCCCCAAAATGTCAACCCCTGAATCCAATATTCGTTACGTAAAAAATCTGTGGAATCTGTGCACGAAAACAAATACGCTTCAAACATAACGTTGATTGGGGCTTATAAAGTAGGGTAAATATAGAGTGAGGGGACTTGCGGACAGAATAACTATATATACAACTAACAACAACCAACTACCCACTAACGAGCGTCACCCCCGGCCCGCCCTGCTCCCACGGCGCAAGACGAAAGGACGACACGTCTTTCCGTTGCCGCAAATACTCATGAATTCGTTTCCGGAGGATGCCGTCTCCCTTCCCATGGATGATTTCGAGAAGTTGGAGTCCCGACGCGAAGCCCTGATCCACGAATCGCTCCACTTCGGCCACGGCTTCTTCACCGCGCATACCTCGAAGATCGAGGACCGTAGACTGTAGACCGTGGGCCGTGTCATCCGGATCCGAGTTGATCAATGTCCATCCGCTCGACGATTTGATTTTCTTGCGGTCTACGGTATACGGTCTACGGTCTACGTCAAGTGAATCCAATTTCGCACGCATTTTCATTCCGTTCACCATCAGGAAGGCGTTTTTTCCGGATATTTCGACGATCTCGCCGGTGGTTTCGGTGTCGCGGAGGCGTACCCAATCACCGACCCTCCCCCTGCCCATCCCTGGCGGGACCGTCTGCGGATCTAAGCTCAGCTCACCAGATTGGGTTGATGCATGGGGCACATCTTCTGATGCGCCCTTACGAGAGTCACCCCTCCTTGCGAGATCCGTCTGCGGATCGAGGAGGGCGGGGCCGGGGGTGGGTCCACCGGGCTCTGCGCCATCCTTCAGCTCCTTGCGCGCCTTCTTGATCGCCTCTTTCGACGCATTCGCCACACGGATCTCCTCCACCACGCGCTCGACCGTCCGGTTCGCCTCCATCATGATGGATTTCGCCTCGATCAACGCCTTTTCACGGATCTTATCGCGCTCTCGGGTCATCGTCTGAAGCTTTTCCTGATACTCCGATTTGAGTCGATTCGCCGTTTTCAGCTGCGTGGCGAGCTCTTTTTCATGGTCGGATGCGGCCTTCGTCGCGGTTTCGAGGTCGGCGATGAGTCCTTCCAGGGTATTCCGGTTGTCGCCGATGAGTCCGCGCGCTTTTTCCGTGAGCGAGGTCGGAACTCCGATCCGCTGCGCGATTTCGAACGCATAACTGCTTCCCGGTATCCCCTTCCGGAACCGGTACGTGGGCGACATCCCCTCCCGATCGAATTCCATCGACCCGTTTACCATCCCCGGATGATTGTGCGCGAACACTTTCAGAGCCCCGTGGTGGGTGGTCACGATCAGCCGCGCCCCGCGCTCGAGCAAGGTCTCCATTAGCGCCTGATACAATGCTACGCCTTCCTCGGGGTCGGTGCCGGATGCGGCTTCATCGATAAGAATCAACGTAGACGGTGGACGGTAGGCCGTAGACCGGGGACCCTCTTCTCGGCCTACGGTATACGACCTACGGTCTACGGTTACGTCTAACGTATCCCGAATCCACGCCAACCGACTCGAAAACGTCGAAAGATCATTCTCGATGGATTGATCATCGCCCATATCCACCGAAAGGACATCAATTAACGGCATTCCGGAGCCTTCATCTGCAGGAATCGCGTAGCCGGATTGGGTGAGCAGCACGCAGAGTCCGACGGTTTTCAGCGCGACCGACTTCCCACCCGCATTTGGACCTGTGATGATTAGGCCTTGCTCGTTTTTCCCAAGTTCCAGGTTTAGGGGGACTATGTCGTGTATCGTGTATGGTGTATCGTTTTTGTCTTCACGATTCACCATTCGCGATACACCATACACCAAAATAGGATTTCTCGCCCCCATCAGCACAATTTGTCCGTCTTTTCGGAGGTCGGCGATCACACCATTCCACCCGCACGACACGATGGAAACAGAACGCATCCCATCCAGTTCTCCCAACAACAATCCATTGCGCTCCAACGGGATGCGGTGTTCACGGATCACATTGGTCAGATTACGTAAAATGCGTTCGATCTCGCGAAGCTCATCTTGCTCGAGCTGACGAATATCATTGTTGATGTGAAGCACATCGGCGGGTTCGAGATAGACGGTGTGTCCGGTGGCCGAGGTGTCGTGGATGAAGCCGCTGATGCGACGTTTGTGCTCGGCGCGGATGGCGAGAACCATGCGTCCGCCACGGATCGTGGGTTCGTTTTCGCTCAGAATCCCGTCTTTGGATGCCTGACGAAGGATGCGGGCCAGTGCTGTCCGCAAGTCATTACGCCGTGATTGGAGCGATTTCCGGATTTGCTGCAATTCGGGGGAGGCGTTGTCGCGGATGAGTCCGGTGTCGGTGATGACGGCGAGGATGGCATCCTCGACAGCTTTAAGCGGGACGAGCGGTTCCGACCACTTCGCCATGCTCTGAAAGGCATCTTCGCGCTGGGAAAAATATTGCCGGATGCGGCGCGAGGTGTGCGCGATCTGGAACAGGCGCAAGAACGAATCCGGGTCGAGCATGGATCCCTCCGGACGCGCGCGTTTCAGCGCATCGCGGGTATCGGCCAATGGTGGAAGCGGCAACGGATCCGCGAATCGGTACTGCGACATCAATTCCGACGTGCGCGAAAGGCGGGTCAGAACCACATCCCGGTCCGACGACGGCGCCAAGGCTTGAACCCATTCCTCCCCTATCTCGGACGTGCAATGCGACTGAGTGATGGCCCGGATGGATTCGAAGCCGAGCTTTTCTAAACTGCTTTCTGGGATGGAGATCAAATCGTGAGTTGTGAGTGGGGATTAGTGTATGGTGTATGGTGTATGGTGTATGGTGAAGATGACTTTTTATGTGAAATCTGGACGAATCATGTAAGAAATCTCAAAATACCGCCTCTGTAGTACATGGCCACGTTTCAATTTCAACTTTTCTGCCTAAACGATACACCATAAACGATACACCATAAACGATACACCATACACCATACACTATACACTACTATGAACAACCAACCCCTTGAAAATCTGATGATTTACACCTTAGCCAAGGAAATAAACATCCTTTCGTATCCCATTGTATCCAAAATCCGAGATTTCACTTATCGGGATCAAATGACGCGTTCATGTCTCTCGATGGCCTCAAACATCGCCGAAGGTTTTGGGCGTCATAACACCAAATACTTCCACTTATTTACCTCCTATGCGCTTGGTTCCGCCTTTGAATTCCGCATTCAACTCGAAATCGCGAAAGAGAACAAACTAATGACTAAATCTCAAGCAGAAGATTTAATCGCCAAACTAAACATTTGGATTCCTATGACCATCAACTTCATGAAGTCCCTTCAGCGCTAGACCCCACCATACACAATACACCATACACTACTTGACCAGATGAAGAGGCACATTCCCGGTTCCGAGGATCGCATCATGAAATTTCCGTAAATCAAACTCTTCCCCCTGTTCAGCTTCCTTCCTTTCGCGAAGCTGCCGAATATGGATCTCCCCCATTTTATACGCCAAGGCCTGACCCGGCCAGAAAATATATCTCGTCACTTCACTGTGAATGTTGTGCATCGAGAGTGCGGAATTCACAGACATGTAGTCGATGGCATCTTCTTTCGTCCAGCCGTACCAATGGATTCCGGTGTCGACCACCAGGCGCAACGCACGCCACATTTCATAACTCAACCGACCGAAATTGCTGTACGGATCGGAGTAGAATCCGACATCGAGTCCGAGGCGTTCGGAGTATAATGCCCAGCCTTCGGTATAGGCGGTGAAGGCGATTCCACGACGGAAAGCGGGTAATTCAAGTTCCTGAGCCAACGCGATTTGAAGATGGTGACCTGGAACCGCTTCGTGATAGCTCAACGCTTCGATTTCATACAACGGACGAGAGGGCAGATCGTAGGTGTTCACCGCATAATTCCCGGCGCGATGTCCCTCGGGCGAACCCTGACTATAATATGCCGTTGCGGTTCGCGGTGCGAGATAATCCGGAATTCGGATGATGCCATATGGCAACCGTGGAAGTCGTCCGAAAAGCTGTGGCAGCTGGCCATCCATTTTTTTTAGGACATACGCTGTACGCATCATCAGCTCGTCTGGGGATGCGGCATAGAACTGCGGATCGGTGCGGAGGAACTCCAAAAACGCTGAAAAATCGCCCTCGAAGCCGGTTTGACGCATCACGTCTTGCATCTCGTTGCGGATGCGCTGCACTTCGCGAAGTCCGATGGCGTGCACAGAATCCGGAGTGATATCGAACGTGACATGATGTCGCACGAGATACCGATAGTACTCTTCTCCACCAGGGACTGCACGGATTCCGGAAACGTCGGAGGCCACCGGGATGTACTCATTCGTCAGGAAATCGAGCAGATACTGGTATTCATCGACCACGCCTCTGACCAATTCCATTTGTTCCGGATTCGGCTCACCGAGGGCTTTTCCCCATGGGCTGTCGGCCGGATTTTCGGTGATGTGAGTGGCAATGGTGGGGAGATAATCGTTGAAGACGATCTTCGGACGAACGAGTCCGACCGACATGCCGCGCCTCATCAGGTCGATGGTTTCGCGGTTCAGCCGCGGAAAATCGCGAAGGCGAGTGAGAAACGCGAGGGTATCGGCGGACGTTTTGAGGCTGGCTGACAGCGCCGAATTGACGAACGTGGTGTGGTAATCGAACCAACCCGTGAGTGGCAGCACATAGTACTCGTTTTCCAAGTACTCAATTTGGTCGCGGAGTTGGTGTGCGAGCACGAGGGCGGAGAGGCTGTCTGTGAGCGTGGTGTTCCGAAGCGAGGCTGAGGAAATCCGATTTAGGAAGGTGCGAAGTTGTGGGATTTGTGCTTGCTGGAACTCGGCCGAGACGATCGGAAGACTGTCGCCACGTGAAAAGGACCGGGTGTAGTCATGGTAGTCATCGAAAATCAGCTTCAGCTCGGATGGGGTTGTGGGACCAACGACGTCGGCCAAGCGAGGCGAACAGGAGACGAGGAGGAGAAGGAAGAGGAGTCGGGACATGATCGGGAGATTTTGAGAATGCTTAGAGCTTAGAGCTTAGAGCTTAGAGCTTAGAGCTTAGAGCTTAGAGCTTAG
>CAYPOI010000045.1:6159-21292 GCA_964412365.1 uncultured Chitinophagales bacterium
TAGAGCTTAGAGCTTAGAGCTTAGAGCTTAGAGCTTAGAGCTTAGAGCTTAGAGCAAAATATTACAATCTACGTTATATCCATTCCCACACACTTTATTCAGCGCAATTCAGCATTCAGCATTCAGCATTCAACCTTTGATTTATTTCACAGTCGAATCATCAAATCAATAGCGATTTACTGTGAAAAAAGACTGTGAAATCTGTGCAAAAATGCAATCTGACTAATAAAAAGTCGCTGATTGGGGTTTATTCAGGGGGCTTTTTAGTTAAAAAAGGGGACTTGCGGACAGTCATCCTATACAAATTACCATACACCATACACTAACCCCACATCATCCCGACAGCGAGCACCATCAACCCCGCATGCATCACTTTCATCAGTCGGGGATCCACCACATCATGCAATCTCACTCCGAAGAACGCGCCAGCGAATGCGCCAACGAGCAAAGGCAACGATCGAACCACATCCACATACATCCATAATTGGACGAAACCGGCGAACGAGATCACAACGATGGCCAATTCGGAGACGCTGACCGTCCGTTTATAGGACTGTTTGAACCACAAATGAAGGATGGGCACCATCAGCAATCCGCCTCCGATGCCAGCCAATGTGGCGATGAAGCCGCCCGCAACGCCAATCACGCTCAACTCTTTCCACGTCAACTCCCGATCCATATTCACAACAGGTTTTCCCAATTGTCGGCTGAAATACGTCTTGTAAATCAACTGGGCAATGGAATACACGAGCAGGGATGTGATCAATATCCGGAATATCGGTCCTGTGAAATATGGACTCGTGGCGATCCATTTCCCAAGGATCGTGCCGATCACACCGAAGGATCCGGCTACGATTCCTTCCCTTACATAACTCGTGGATCGCAGATGATGCCGAAGGCTTCCTCCTAAGGAGGATGTGAATGTGCAGAACAGGGATGTGCCAATCGCCCATAACTCCGGACGCTCAAACCCGGCATCTTGAAAGATCCAATACAAGACGGGTGTGAATATCAGTCCACCCCCGATTCCAAGCATTCCCGCAAGGATTCCGGTCAGAATTCCGACCACAAGCAGAAGCAAAATCAGCGTCAAAACGTGTACCCCACTCCCATGTAGAAACGGCTGATATCCTCACTGAATCCGAAGTCACCGCGAACCATGAAATCCGGTGTGAAGAGGGATAGTGCGAAGCCGACACCCCACGTGTGAATGAGATTCTCCGGAATCCTGGCATAGTCGTGATTCAGAACAACGCCACCACCATCCCGAAACACGTGCATCCCGACTTTGATGGCTTCGTTCCGATTTTCGTACAACCACGTCCGGATTTCGGAATTGTACCACATCGCTCCATCCCCGCGATATCGGTTCATCGGCAGTCCACGCACGTTCTGATCGCCGCCGATTGTTGGCATGAACCAAAAGGGAACATCCCCTGACGCATGCTGCATACCGACGCGTCCGGCCAACACAAATAGGTGACCGATTCGGATCGGAACATATTGGGTGGCTTCGGCCAAGACCAAAAAAGCGGAATAGGATTCGGGCAGCAGGTTGGGAAGAAATCGTGCCTCGATCAAAGCGGTATTTCCACGAATCGGAGCGATTTCAGCATCCCGATTCTCCCATTGGAGTCCCAATCCGGCACCGGTCGACCATCCCCCATCCGTACCATTCGGTATATCCTGCCAGAACAACTGCTCCGGATTCCGATCGAACGGTCTGTCATACCCGATTTGGCCGATCAATACCGCGTCCAGTTGCGCACCCGGGAAACCGGTTCGATACAAGGGCAATCGTCCGCGATAGATAAATCCCGAACTAGCTGATTTGAAAAAATTGAGGTCCCCTTCAAACTCATCTTTCCGAAATCTGGAATCCGGTCCGAGTCCGAACCATGTGGATTCTGTCGTCCGATCCGAATACAACTCATAGGTGCTTCGGATGGATCTCAGGGATGTGCTCGTTCCCTTGCTGGTACGTTCATGCTTGAGATAGATGGAGTAAAACCCCTTCGTACTCACAATGGCCGACACCATTTGCATGTTCATGTACGGCCGATACCCATCCTTGTAGTGAAATCGGTTTAAGATGCCGCCACCTAGTATACCCAGGTCCGAGGTATATCCGAGTGCGGGAAGAAATCCGAATTTTGTGCTGTCCGATTGAGCTTGGACTGTGGAAAAAGAGAACGCGAAAAAGATCGAAAAAACGAATTTCATAGGCTAAAGTGATTCAACCCTGAAAATACCCTTCTTCCTTGAGAATCGAGAGCGTTTCAACTCCATGACGAAAATGCGGAATCACGATGCTTCCACCCACAACCAGGGCCACATTCATCGCATCGATCAGCTCGTCATGAGACCACCCGTCTTTCGCGCATTGCTCCAAGTGATAATCGATGCAATCGTTGCAACGAAGCACGGCAGATGCGACCAAACCGAGCAACTCTTTCTGTTTTCCGGAAAGGGCTCCATCCCGATAGGTGTTGCTGTCGAGGTTGAAAAACCGTTTGACGCCGAGGTGATCCAGGTCAAGAATCTGCTCGTTCAGAGCGGCGCGTTTTTCACGGAAGGCTTGAAGTCGGTTGGACATTTGGAGTAGTTGATGTGCATTCGGCAGAAGAATCATCGACATCAAACGCGATGAAGCGCCTGATATCGATGTTTTCTCCTCTCAACCCACACGTGCGGGATTTTCTTATAAACTTACTTCAAGACCCAAACTTACGAATCGAGGCAAACCTAAGCGGATGCCTTGGGGTCTACGGCTCGCAATATAGCGTTCATCCGTGAGATTTTTTACGGAACTCGTCAACGTGAAGGCATCCATCCCAGGCAAATTCCAATTCAAATTGGCATCCATCACCAAAAACGCATCCATCATCCCTTCTTGCCCATCGGCGCTTGGGGTGGTGGAATTCAACACGTCTCCGTATTGACGACCGGTGTAGTTTGCACTGAAGCCTGCCTGCAACCCAAATGGAAGGCTCGCATGGACCGATGAGTTCAGCATGATTTCGGGAGCATAGGGCAGCACATGTCCGTTCACATTCACGGAGGTTCCGCCATCGTCCACAAAACGGTCGCTACTGAATCTGGCTTGTGTGAAGGTCGCGGCCACATCCCAATCCACAGTAAATCCAAGATCGAACAGACGACCGAGTTCAGCGGAAAAACCGGCTTCCAAGCCCAAATGACGGGTGCGACCACCATTGACGAGTCCGGCACCCAAAACTCCAGAACCGCCGGATGATTCAGATACCGGAATGATTTGGTTGGAAAAGTCCATGTGAAATCCGGTCAACTCAGCGCTTAATCCGTTTGCCAATTCCCCACGAAATCCGAGTTCAGAGTTCCAACTGTATTCAGCGTCCAACTCAGCGCTCACACCGGTACTGCTGATCGCATCTTTGACTCGGGGCGGGCTGAATCCGCGATGGATGCCGGCGAAAACCGACGCATTCCGACTCAGCTGGTAGCTGACACCCACGCCCGGAATGACGGACGACACTTGATCAGACTTCACAACCGAGACTTCGGTATTTGCCCGGCGAAAAATATCTCGTTCATAGGTGAAGTGTTCGAAACGAACCCCAGGAGTCACAGTCAAGTCATTCGTCACATAAAGTCGATCTTGAACAAAGGCACTGTATGCGGAACCAGAACGGACTTCATCTTCGCGCAAGGTTCCGGATGTGGGTCGGGCAACGGTTCCATCAATCCGTTTTTCGTAGGCGCGTTCGAACACATATCGGAATCCGAAATCGAGTTCGTTTCGGACGTCAGCAATATGGAATGTGGAACTGAATCGTGGTTCGACACCCATCACCTCAAAGCTTCGATTCCGGTTCCCCGTACGATCGAAGAAGTACAGATCGCCAAGGGTTCGGATGTAGGTGTCTTGCGGACGCGGGGATGTCCGAAAGTCCTGCCTCGACCAGTTCCGTGTAGTGGTGTATCCAAATACTGTGGTTTTCAGGCGAAAATTGGGAGTGAAGAAGTGATCGTGAGTCGCGCTCAATGAATAACGACGTACGGCCAGCTGATCATCAGGTGATGGATGGGTGTAGTCATACAATCCGGAATCATACATGCCTTGGGTGATGCCGACGTAAGTGGAATTCGATACTTCATCATAGATACCAAGCTTGATACCCAGCACCGATTTCGGAGAGAGCACTTGCTTGAATTTCGCATTCAGATCATGGATGCCGTAATCCAGTATTCCTACGCCGTTCCCAGATTTCCGCAGATAAGTAACGTTGTAGCCACTATTTCCGAGAGTGGATCCGTGCGAAAAACGACCGATGAAAAATCCATTCTGACCACCACGTACGACCGCGTCCGTAGTCGGGACAGGTGGCGGATTGGCGGTCAAATAATTGATCACTCCTCCGATGGTCTGGGGCCCGAACAAGATGGATCCAGATCCTTTCAGCACCTCAATCCCACTCATGCGGTCGATGGAGGGGGTATAATACAATTCCGGCTCGCCATAAGGAGATAGTGCGACCGGGACTCCATCCTCCATCACCAATACCGTTCTGGATCGATCCGGATCCAAACCCCGAATACCGATATTCGCTCGCATCCCCAATCCTTCTTCGTCCACAATGTTCAAACCGGTCACTTTTCTGAACACCTCGTTACCAGAAACAGGTGAGGTTTGTCGGATGGTTTGGAGTCCGACGATTGAAGCCGAACCTGGCAGCCGAAGCAGGCGTTCGGGCAACCCAAGCACTTCAATCTGAGGCATCTCGCCGGTTTTTATAGAATCCGGAACCTGAGCAAGGGATGTTTGCTGGTATGAAAGGATGAAAAATAAAACGAGAAGAGCGGATTTCATGGGATCGACACGATGCTATGTTGAGGTTATTTTGAATTGGTCTAAATTAAGAACAGTTAAATCCATGTCGCAACTTTTAATTTGATTGGTTCTAAATAGGTAGTAAATGATATTTATGAAGTTTTACTGTCCGCAAGTGTCACAACTTTCGTATTTAACGAGCCGAAATTGAATATATCTTCCTCAAAACATCGTTATTTTTATATGTTTATTACGTCATTCGGTACAATTTCCACAGATTTTTTTCGGAATCATTTTCTTTCTAATTATTTGATTTTATAGCATTTGCGCAAATAATAGTGTATTTTATATAGGTACACTTGCGGACAGCATCCTCCAAATCCCCTACCTTCCACTATGCGAACCCTCATCATCGGCGGCGGTATTTCTGGCCTCACCCGTGCTTGGCACATGGTTGCGAACGGTCAAGAGGTGGATATTTGGGAAGCTCGTTCCGAACCAGGCGGCGCGATTCGCACTATTCTCCAAGATGGCTTCCGTCTCGAAGCCGGGCCCAATTCCCTACAAAACTCCGACCCTCGCATCACGTCATTTCTGTCCGAGCTAGGTCTCGAATCCGAAACCCTAACCGCGAACCGGTCCGCCGCGAAACGATACATCTACTTGCACGGCCGTCCGGTTCCGACCCCGAACTCCGTCTGGTCGGCCATCACCTCCCCTTTGTTGAGCTTCAGCGCCAAATTGCGACTCCTGCGCGAACCTTGGGTTCCGAAGCGAACCCTCGCGACGGACGAATCCCTTGGCGACATGGTTGAGCGACGCTTGGGAACGGAAGCTCTCGAGAATCTCATCAATCCGATGGTCGGCGGAATTTATGCCGGAAACCCCCATTCATTATCCGTCCGGCACGCCTTTCCGAAATTGTGGAATCTGGAACAAGAGCATGGATCGTTCATCCGCGGCGCCATGAAAAAGCGTGCCACCGGACCCAAGAACGAAATCATCTCCTTTCGCGACGGATTGCAAACGCTTCCAAATCAAATCGCTCGCGCACTGGGCGACCGTTTCCATCCGAACACAACTCTCAAATCACTTGAATCATCCGATAAACGATTCCTTGCCAATGGGTTGGAGTATGAACGCGTCATCATGACTTCTCCACCTCATACGTGGCCGACGAACGGTCTCTTAGCCAATAAACCAACTCTTTCTTATGCGCCCATCGTAAGTGTAAGCTTGGGTTTTGCGGCATCCGATATCACCCATCCGATCGATGGATTCGGAATGCTGATTCCGGAAAAGGAACATCGCGACCTACTCGGCGTCCTGTTTCCATCCGCCATTTTCCCGAATCGGGCTCCCGAGGGACATCATTTACTTACCTGTTTCATCGGTGGCAGCCGTCAACCCCATCTCACCGAATTGGACGACGATGCGATCGCTCAAATGACATTGCACGAATTGCGGAACATGCTTGGTGCAAAAGGAGACCCGATCATGACACACATCACCCGATGGAATCATGCGATTCCACAGTATGGAATGAATTTCAGCGGGTTTCTGACGGAATTGGAGTCCATTGAGTCGACCTACCCTAGACTCACGTTTTTAGGAAATTTCCGGAATGGCATCGGACTCGACAAATGCATCCTCGCGGGGTTGGAATGAAAACCATTGCTGTCATGGGATGCGGGTGGCTTGGTTTACCGATCGCTTCCGACTTGGCTAATCGCGGATTCAATGTGACAGGAACCACCACTCGCGAAGAACGGATTCCGGACATCGAGGCGCACGGTGTTCGGGGGCGCATCTATAGGATTGGTGACCCTAAACCACCACAGACCGAATGTTATGTGATCAATGTCCCGCCAAGCAAAACAAGCGATTACGTGGCATCGCTACGGGCAACCGCAGAACAATTGCCACCGAAGTCGAATGTCTTGTTCATCAGCACCACATCCGTTTACACAGGCTGGCCAGACATTTTTCCGGAATCCCAAGTTGTACCCGGAATCGCCTCATCCACAGACCATAACACCACATCCAAACATTCATCCATCCCTATCGCCGAGCTGATACTGGCGGAAGGTGTGTTTTGGTCCGGACCCAAAGGCCGAGGAACCATTCTTCGATGCGGTGGCCTCACGGGACCGGGTCGCGAACCGGGCCGGTTCTTGGCGGGAAAAACGAATGTTCCTGATCCAGATTCACCGGTTTCGATTTCGCCTTTGGATGCTGTCGTATATATGGTGGCACTCATCATCGCGACTGGCGATTGGGGAAGGGTAATTAATGCTGTAGAGAGAGATCGCCCCACGAGACGGGATTTTTACACGAAAGCGGCACTGGATCTCGGCTTGGAGCCACCTCAATTTGTCAATTCTCTGTGAAATAAATCTGTGAAATCTGTGCAGATTTTCCTCTTAACTTAATACAATACTCTATATTCCGAACGTATGGGGCACTATTTTTTTTAAAAAAGGGACTTGCGGACAGAATACCTCTACTCCGCTCAAATATCCACCCCTCCACCCTTCATATAATATCCGCTCGGTAATTTCTTGATTCTCATTTCAGGGTGCCGTATATTTCTCGACTTCACGCTAATCGCACGAAATCTTTCTACCTGTGGATACGATCAGTTTCAAAACATACTCGGCCAAACCAAAAGACATCACCAAAAAGTGGGTCTTAGTAGATGCTGAAGGCCAGACATTGGGTCGCCTTGCGGCCAAAATCGCCGCGATCCTTCGCGGTAAGACCAAGCCCATCTTCACTCCTCATATGGATACCGGCGACAATGTGATCGTCATCAATGCGGAAAAGATCACCCTGTCCGGCAAAAAAATGACCGATAAAGAGTACTTCCGCCACACCGGCTATCCTGGTGGCGTGAAACTCGAGACTCCTGAGAGCCTCCTTGCCAAGCACCCGACCCGCCCTGTCACCTTCGCGGTGAAAGGCATGCTTCCTAAAGGTCCACTTGGCCGTCAAATGCTTCGCAACCTTCGTGTGTATGTCGGCTCCGCCCATCCGCATGAAGCTCAACAACCCGAAACCATTACGCTCTAATTGCTGATGCAACAGATCAACGCAATCGGCCGTCGCAAAACCTCCACCGCCCGTGTTTACATGAAACCTGGCAAGGGAGTGATTCTGATCAACGATCGTCCATTCACCGAATTCTTCCCAGTGCTCGCGCACCAAATCACGGTTCTCCAACCTTTCGTTGTCACTGAGAACGAAGGCAAATGGGATCTTAAAGTGACGGTCAGCGGCGGCGGCGTCAGCGGACAAGCCGGAGCGATCATGCTCGGCGTGGCCCGTGCCCTCGACAAGCACGACAGCGAGCATCATGCCGCACTCAAATTGAACGGTCTTCTCACTCGTGATGATCGTATGGTTGAACGTAAGAAATACGGTCAGCCAAAAGCGCGCAAGCGTTACCAGTTCTCGAAACGTTAATACCGTTTCAGATTTCCCACGAAGGGCCTTCAATGGCCCTTCTTTTTGTCTTACAACCAATCCCACATGCATCGTGATTTCAAGGGGGCGTGTCTGCTGAAACGCAGATCCCTGAGAAAGCTGACCGGTGCAGAGGCTTAACAAAACAACACACATGGCACAAGCTGTATCGATTGAAGAACTCCTCAAGGCGGGCGCCCACTTCGGCCACCTTACCCGCCGTTGGAATCCGAAAATGCGCGAATTCATTTTCATGCAACGCAACGGAATCCACATTCTTGACCTTAAAAAAACCCACGTCCTGTTGCAGGAAACTCTCGACGCCATTGGAAAAGTGGCTCGTACGGGCAAAAAAATCCTGTTCGTGGGTACCAAGAAGCAAGCGCAAGAAATCATCCGCACGGAAGCCGTCCGCTGTGGTATGCCGTTCGTGACGCACCGCTGGCTCGGTGGTATGCTCACCAACTTCTCCACCGTTCGCAAGAGCATCTCCCGTATGGAAGAGATCAACAAGATGCGTGCCGACGGAACCTACGAGAACATCACCAAGAAAGAACGCCTCATGCTCGATCGCGAGCAAGCCAAGCTTGAGCAAGTGCTCGGTGGTATTGCCGGCATCAGCCGTCTTCCAGGCGCTTTGTTCGTGGTTGATATCGTAAAAGAGAACATCGCCATCCAAGAAGCGCAGCGCTTGAACATCCCGATCTTCGCGATCGTGGACACCAACTGCGACCCGGACATCCCTGACTTCATCATCCCATCGAACGACGATGCCGCCAAAGCCATTCAACTGATCACCGCGAACGTGGCCGATGCCATCATCGAAGGTGCCGCTGAGCGCGAAGTCTTCGAAGAAGAGCAATTGGCTCTTGAAGCGATGGAAGCCGCCAACAAAGGCGATGTGAAACCAGAGGAAGAAGGCGGAGAAGAAGGACGTAAGCGTCGCCGCAGAACTCGCAAACCCTAAGAATGACTATGGAAATTTCCGCATCTGATGTGAAACGCCTGCGCGACCTGACCGGCGCCGGCATGATGGATTGCAAAAAAGCCTTGGCCGAAGCCAATGGCGATATGGAAGCCGCCATCGAATACCTTCGCAAGAAAGGTCAGAAAGTATCCGACCAACGTGCCGACCGCGATGCCAATCAAGGCGTTGTGGTGACGTTGATCTCAGACGACAAGAAAAAAGCTGTCGCTCTTGAGCTGAACTGCGAAACCGATTTCGTGGCTCGTAACGAAGACTTCATCGCAACCGCTACCGGTTTCGCGCAAGTCGCCTTCGACAACGCCATTACGAATGTCGACACTCTTCGCGCGACTGAGTGGAACGGGTTGTTGATCAGCGAGCATCTGAAAAGCATGGTCGGCAAGATCGGCGAGAAAATCGACATTCGTCGTGTGATCCTGCTTCAAACCGAAGGCGCTATCTTGTCTTACATCCATCCTGGCAATGCCTTGGCTGTGCTTGTGGACTTCAAAGGCGCCGTGAGCGACGACATCGGCAAAGACGTGGCGATGCAAATCGCCGCGATGAATCCGATCGCTGTGCGCAAAGAAGAAGTGGACGCCACCATTTTGAACAAAGAACTCGAGATCGCCAAAGAACAACTCATCAATGAAGGCAAACCTGCCGAAATCGCTGAGAAAGCCGCTCATGGCAAACTCCGCCGCTTCTACGAAGAGCGCGTGTTGCTTGAGCAGAAGTTCGTCAAAGACGGTGCCATCACGGTTCGCGAATACCTCGCGAACTCAAAAGCACCCGACGTGAACCGCTTCTCACGGGTTCAACTTGGTGTTGAATAACCGAATTGCTTAGTTTAAGGCTACCTCACAAGGGTGGCCTTTTTTTTATCCATCCATCGCTCATTTCATATGTCATCCTACAAACGCATCCTCCTCAAACTCAGCGGTGAAGCCCTACTTGGCGCTCAAGGTCATGGCATCGATGGAAACGTGCTTGAACAGTACGCGGAGGAGATCAAGGCGGCGAACGGGAAAGGCATTCAGATCGCGATTGTGATCGGTGGTGGCAATATTTTCCGTGGCGTGAAAGGCGCCACCCAAGGCATGGATCGCGTGCAAGCCGATTATATGGGGATGTTGGCCACGGTCATTAATTCGATGGCCTTGCAAGACGCTCTCGAGCGCAAAGGTGTTCAGACCCGCCTCCTCACCGCGATCCGTATGGAACAGATCGCCGAGCCCTTCATCCGCCGTCGCGCCGTACGTCACTTGGAAAAAGGCCGCGTCGTCATTTTCGGGGCTGGAACCGGAAATCCCTACTTCACCACCGATACGGCCGCATCGCTTCGCGCCATTGAAATCGAGGCGGATGTGATCCTCAAAGGAACCCGTGTGGATGGCATCTTCGACAAAGATCCGGAGAAGCATTCGGATGCGGTCAAATTCGATACGATTTCGGGCGATGAAGTCCTTCGCCAACGCCTGTCTGTGATGGATCTGACCGCATTCACCCTCTGCCGCGACAACCAGACGCCGATCATCGTGTTCGATATGAATGTGACCGGAAATCTCTCCAAAGTGGTGATGGGCGAAGCGGTCGGAACGCGAGTGACCTGGGACTAAGAAGCTAGAAGCGGGATGCTTGATGCGGGATGCCAGATGCTTCATGCTTGAGCTCCGCGAAGTACCTATTTATCCGTAAATTCGGCTAACCATTTGATGATCTCGCCATGTTACCTGAATTGACTGACTTTCACGATACTGCGGAAATGGAAATGGCGGAAGCCATTGATTTTCTCAAACGCGAACTCTCGCACCTGCGCGCCGGAAAAGCGAATCCGGCTTTGTTGGATGGAATCCGTGTGGAATATTATGGGTCGATGACACCCCTCGCCCAAATGTCGAGCGTGACCGCTCCGGAAGCCCGCCTTCTCGTGGTTCAACCATGGGACAAATCATCCATCGTGGCCATCGAAAAAGCAATCATGGCTTCCGGATTGGGATTGAACCCGAACAACGACGGCCAAGTGATCCGCATCCCGCTTCCGATTCTGTCGGAAGAGCGCCGGAACGATTTGGTGAAATTGGCCAAGAATGTGGCGGAAAACGCGCGGGTCTCCATCCGCAATGCACGTCGTGAAGCGAACGACCACATCAAGAATACCGTGAAGTCGAAATCCTTGCCGGAAGATTCCCGTTTCGAAGCGGAAGACGCGATCCAAAAATTGACCGACTCCCACATCGCACAAGTGGAAGAGTTGCTCAAGCACAAGGAAAAAGACATTCTGACGGTCTGATCCGTGTATTTAGCGGAACTAGAACTTCAGGGGTTTAAGAGCTTCGCACAGAAAACCCAGATCACCTTCGGAAGCGGGGTGACGGCGATTGTGGGTCCGAACGGATGTGGCAAATCAAACATCGTGGATGCCTTACGCTGGGCTCTGGGTGAGCAACGTCCCTCCCTGCTTCGTTCCTCGGCCATGTCGAACGTCATATTCAATGGCACGGCAAGCAAAAAGCCATTGGGAATGGCGGAAGTGTCCGTCACCATCCACAACAACAAAGGCATTCTGCCGACGGAATTTCGGGATGTGACCATCACCCGACGCTTGTTCCGCAACGGCGACAGCGATTATCTGCTGAACAAGGTTTCCTGCCGGTTAAAAGACATCGTGGATCTGTTCATGGATACAGGGATGGGATCGAACGCGTATTCCGTGATCGAGCTGAAGATGGTGGAGGAAATCCTGACGGATCGGAACAACGACCGCCGCCGTCTGTTTGAAGAAGCCGCCGGACTCACGAAATACAAGGAGCGCCGCAAGCAGACCCTCCGCAAGCTGGAAGAAACCAAGACCGACTTGCAGCGTGTGGATGATCTGCTTCTGGAAATCCGCAAGAATGTGCGGTCTTTGCAGATCCAAGCCGGAAAAGCGCAACGATCCAAAGAATACAGCGAGCAGCTCCGGAAGTTGGATCTGGCCCTGTCGAAGCATGAATACGATACGATCCGCGCCGAACTGAGTCCGTTGATGGAACGGATCATCCATGCCGAGCAGGAAAAGAACGAGCACACGCACACCACCGAAAAGTTGGAGCAGTTGTTCACGGTCACCAAGGAGACGTTGACCGCGAAAGAACAGGATGTGATCCATGCGCAGCGCCAGGTGAATCGAATTGCCGATGGCATCCGCGATGCCGAGACCACTATCACGATTGATGCGGGCAAGATCGAAGCGGAAGAGAACGTCATCAAGCAGTTCGAGCATGATGTGGTGCAGAGCGAAGAGGAGATGACGGATTGGAAGCGGGTGCAATTCCGCACCGAAGAACAGATGAAGGATGCGGAAGCGTCTTGGAAAGCGACCCGCGACACCTTATCCCAATCCAGCGAAGTTTTGGAACGGTCGAAGACGGATGTGGCCCGGATCCGGGAGAACCTGGAGTCGGTCTCGAAATCGTATACCGATGCGAACATCGCGATATCCGCACTGCAGGCGAAGAAAATCCGTTTGGAATCGCGCGTTGAAAACTTGCAAGAAGAAGTGCAGCGGTTGGATCGCCAGATCGAGATGCGCGATTCGGATGTGGGCACGTTCGAAACGGAGGAATCGTCCATTCAATTCGCGATCAAGACGGCGACCCAAGCCAAGGACATCGCCGAGGAGAAACGGGAGTCGGCGGTCATCGAGCGTCAGCGTTTGTCCGAACGGCAAGAAGAATTGAAGGACAAGCTGCGTGCCACTCGGAGCAAATTGGACGCGGCGTCGGCGGAAGTGACCTTGTTGGAAGGACTGGCGCGGAACTCGGATGCCTTCCCCGAAAGCGTGAAATACCTTGCGACGGCCGACAAAGCCCCCAAATTGCGCCCGGTTTCCGAGATCCTCTCCACAACCACCTCCCACGCTGTCGCATTGGAATCCGTGCTCGGCGACGCGGTGCATCTTCTCGTAGCCGATACCCTTTCCGATGCCAAAGCCGCATTCGGCCTGCTGCGCGCAGCCGGGAAGGGCAAGGCTGGCATCCTTCCACTAGATCGACTTTCCGCCATCCTCCCCCCGCATCCTCAATCCCTGTATCACCACGTCCGATGCGACGCCGCATTCGAACCGGTCAAGCGGTTGCTACTGGGTCGCGTGGTCGTCGCCGATTCCCTCGATGAGGCCACGAAACTCGTTTCCGGCGAGCGCCTAAGCGCCGTGACGCTCGACGGCGATGTGATCGAGTCGGAATTCTTGTACCGCGGCGGCTCGAATCACAAGAATGTGGGCTTACGGGTCGGACTCAAAGACAAGCTCGAAACCCTAGCCGATGCCATCGATCGGCACGAAACTGAGATCCGGAATCTGAGTTTGGAATTAGACGACATCCGCCTGAAATCGGAACGCCTGAATGTGGAATCCCTCACGCAAAACGTGAAGGAAGCCGATCACCGATTGCGCGAGTTGGAAAACAAGCATAATTCCTTGCAGGCGCGCAAAGGCGTGTATGAGAAAAACGTGCTGGAGATCAAAGATCGCCGGACCAAGGCTTCCGATCAGATCGCCGCGGCGAAGCAGGAACTCAGCGCGCATGAGCCCGAAACGCAGGTCTTGCAGGATCGCTTGGATGCGGCGATTCGTCGCCAAGTGGAACTGAGAACCGAGCTGGAACGCAAGGAAGAGGCTCGTCAGCGTGCGCAGCATGTGGTGAACGAACATCAAATGGCCAGCACGCAAGCCGAGAACGCGTTCGAGAATTTGAAGAAGGACATCGAGCGGGCGCAGGTCGCTATGGCGGGCATCAAGAAGCGCCTCGACATGCGGGCACAGAACGCGCGCGATAGCAAGGACCGGATTCTGTCTCTCAAGAAACAGGTTGTCGAATTGACCGACAGCGTCGCGAAGCTCAAAGCCGAGAAGATCGACGCCGATGCATCGTTAGAAGAGGCGGATGAGATCGCCGCGCGGCATCGCGGGAAGTTGAATCAGATCGAGACGGATTTGAGGGAAGTCCGCCGCAGAAAAGAGGTGAACATGGAGCTGGTCCATCATCTCACCATGTCGAAAGAACGCTACGACCTGCAGGCGAAGAACATCTCGGACCATGTGTGGGAGCAGTATGGCCTGTTGATGGAGGCCGTGGTGGACACGATGCCGGAGGATTCGGAGCCCGGCACCATCCGCGAAACGATTTCCAACCTGCGCGAGCGGCTCAAGAACATCGGCGAAGTGAATGCCCTGGCCATCGACGAATTCGAAGAGGAAAAGACGCGTCTGGATGTGTTCGAGAAGCAGATCGCAGATTTGGCCGAAGCGGAGCAAAAACTTCTGGTCACCATCGACGAGATCAATCAGACCGCGACAGATCTGTTCACCACGACGTTCGATCAGGTCCGCATCAATTTCAAGAAGGTCTTCAACACCCTGTTCGAAGAGCATGATATCTGCGACCTGGTGTTGGATGATTCCATTGATGATCCGTTGGAGCAGAAAATCCAGATCATCGCGAATCCGAGGGGCAAGCGTCCGAGCAACATCGAGCAATTGTCGGGCGGTGAAAAAACACTGACCGCCATCGCGTTGCTGTTCGCCATCTATCTGGTGAAACCATCCCCGTTCTGTATTCTCGATGAAGTGGACGCGCCGCTGGATGATGCGAACGTGGAGCGCTTTTCAAGCATGATCAAGACCTTCAGTACCGATACCCAGTTCATCATCATCACACACAACAAAAAAACGATGGAGAACTCCGAGATGCTCTATGGTGTTACTATGCCTGAAGTCGGTGTCTCGAAACTCGTGGCGGTTAAGATGGATTGAGCGATGCGCGAGGCGCGATGTACGATGTGCGACGTGTTTCTAGCTCGAAACAATGCTCCTAGCTCGAAACCCAACATTTATAATTTTAAATTTA
>CAYPOI010000046.1:0-15063 GCA_964412365.1 uncultured Chitinophagales bacterium
AGTTGTTCACGTCGAAGCAGTAGGTCGGAGAATCGTAGATGTCGTGAAGCAAGACGAATGGCACGCGGTGCTTCAGCAACTTGTCGAAAATGCTGACCCCATAAAGGGATTTGCGTCGGCTTGTGACCAGAATGCCCTCCGATTGATCACCCAACATGCCATATAAGGCGGATTCATGCTCGTGTTCATCCACAGAGAGAGTCACCAACAAGCGTTTGTTGTGCTGAGCGGAGCCTTCCGACAACCCACGATAGATGCCAGAGAAGTAGGGTCCGTCCAGATCACGGATCAGCAATCCGATTCGGTCGGTTTCAGGACGCAGCCTGATTCCAGGTATGGCATCCATCACCGCGAAAGAGCCTCTCCCTACCCGTGATGTGACGACCCGCTGATCGGCCAACATCTTCATCGCTTTTTTGATGGTGGCCAGACTCACCCGATACTGTTGGGCGAGGTCTCGATAGTTCGGGATACGTCCATCCGGATCGAAATCGCGACGTGCGATGCGTTCGCGGATGTCGTTGGCGACTTGATCGTACAGGGTATCTGTCGATTCTTCTAACAATTGGTGCATGGTTTAAAATCCGATAGTTAAGCCGATGACGTTGGTGCTTCCGAGTAGGCCGCGATCCGCCCACGCATAATCTGCGGCGATGCGATTGGCCAATTTGACGCCGAATCCGACGCGCAGGGTCCCTTCCGCATCATCCAGGAAGGTTTGTACCATCCCGCCGCGCAGAAACAAGAGATCATTGAAGCCGAATTCCGCGCCGGCGTTCAAATAGGGATCGTTGTTGTTCGGGTACATCGCATCGGCGTTCAGGTTGAGCGAATACGGACCCGATTCCAAGGAATAGGCGGTTCCGATGCGAAAATGAAGCGGGAGGTCCCATGAACGAACCAAGATATTGGCCAGAAGTCCGTCGTTGTTTCCATCCGAATTCGGGTCGATGTCGACGCGGACCAGTGTATTGTCGCCGTCCAGCCTCATTTCACCACCGAAATTGGAGATGTTGAACCCGAGTTTGAGGTTTTCAAGCGGCGTGTCGTACTGCATCCCCAAATCCAGACCGATGGTAGAGGCCGACATCCGCCAAATGCTAGACCGGATATACTTGGCCGAACCACCAATCGCGAATCGGCTTGTGAGTTTGCGTGCGACCGTGAGTCCGATCATCATGTCTTGCACTTTGAACACTTCTCCGGTTCCATCCGGGAAAATGATGTCGGTCACATCCATCGTACCGGAATCGAAGAGATAGACTTGAAGGCCGACCGTGGCCACGCGTGGAATTGGGAATGCGAGCGCAGCGTAACTCAGATTCGTGCCGGCGATCCATTGATTGTATTGGAAGGTGGCTTGTCCGCCGGTGAGATGGGCGATGCCGGCCGGATTCCAGTACAGTGCGGTCACATCATCCGTAGATGCCACATTGGCCTCGCCCATGGCTATTCCACGGGCACCGGCGCCGATTTCAAGAAAGGGCGCTGCGGTGGTTCCGACTTTGGTTTGAGCCGAAGCCAGAACAGGAAGCAACAACAAAAGGAGAGCGGAAAAGATGGGTTTCATGATGGATCTCCTCAGTTGATGATGGCGAATTTTCCGATTTTCTCACCGATGCCATCCGCTTTGAGATGGTAGAAGTACAAACCGAACGCGGCTTCGAGATTGTCTTTGGTGCGAAGGTCCCAAACGGCATATCCCAGATTCCCCGAATCCAGTTCCCTCACGAACACGCCGCTCACGGTGTAGAGGCGGATCTTGCTGTTCACCGGCACATTGCGAAACTCAATCCGACGTTCGCCGCGTCCGCTCAGGAAAGGCCGCCCTTCGGTGATGTTCGCCGCCACATAGGGGTTGGGCACCACACGAACCGCATCCAGAATGGATTCACCGACTTCCGTGCTTTCGGTTTGAGCGAAGCTGTCGAAACGGTAGGATGAACTTGGACCGAAGGGAATATTCGACCGCATCACATATCGGTCGCCGGGAGCTGGAATCACGATTTGATCTCCGGATAATGGGTTTCCAGACGCATCATTTGGCACATCAAAGCGGATGCGCCAGGTGAGTTGGAACCGGGTATCGCCGGGATCATCGCGATACACGATCTGAAGCACTTCATCGGTTTCGATGATGCCATTTCGAGTGGCCGCGGGTTCATTGAAGATGAAATCCAAGTCGCGCTCGGTACCCAACTCGCGGACTTTGAACCAGACGGAACGTCGCACATTCCCTGTGGTGGACGTGAAGGCCGAATCCAATGGCGGACCGTTCGGATCACCCACAAGGATTTCCAACGACAGCGGCCACTGGATTTCGCGATTCGGATATTTCACAGCAATATCCTGGGAAACCGTCGTAAACAGGTTCGTTTGGCTGCCTGGCGCCCAAGCTGAATTCTGCTGCGTGTTGGACAGGGTCGGATACCGGTTATTGAATTGAAGAATCAGACCTTGGTCGATCAACTCATGTGTCCAGCTTCGCTGATAGGTGCTGTCCAGATTTTGCGGAACCGGCACTTTGTCCGCCAAAATCTCACCCGTGCTTTTTGTCACCGTGAAAGTGGATGTCTCGCGTTCGACCGATGCTCGCACCCGTTCGTCTTCGAAGGTGATGGTAAAGGAAGCATCATCAAACAACGTGGGCGATACGGCGATGGCAGATACCGTACCCGTTGCGAGTCCGGAGGTTTTCACAGTCGAATTCAAGGAACCGGAAATGATATTGCTTGGTTGCGAATTTGGTCGCACGGCAGCTGTGTTCGGGTCGAAGCGGGTGATCACACCATTGTTCAATGTGATGCTGGCTGGCGATTCGGATGGGGAAATATCAAATCCGGTTTCGATGGTGGTGATGCCACGATCGAAAAAGTCTTGATAATAGCCCGCATCATAGGCGATGATAGCATAATAGTAGACGCGGCCGTTAATCACGTCGTCGTCGATGTAGTAGTGACGCAGCCCGGTATCGTCTCCCATATAATAATGGATTCCGGTCGGCGCGTCGATCTCTTCACCAAGTTGGAGCGGGTGCGGACCTGTAAGTCCGTTCAGCAAATCATATTGGGCGATGGAGACTTTGTAGCGAGGCGTTCCCAAGGCGTCGGTGATGTCCTTTGCGTCTTGAAAACTCGGATCGGTGGCTTTGATCACACGATAGCCTTCGAAATCGAATCCGTAAATCGGATCATAACTCATTTCGGAGATCGCATCCCATTGGAGGACCACGCGTCCGTCATCTGGAATGGCGGTGAGTCGTGGTTGCAAAGGTGGTCGAGCGAAGCGGTAATCGGCATCGTAAATACGTTGGGCGACTTGCGCATTTCGAAACATTTCCCGCTCGTTCGCACCAAAAACCAGTGCGGTGGAGAATCGCTCGGTTTGATTCGGCAGCAGGCTGAACGGACCAGATGCGAAAATCCAGATCTGGTTTTGTCCTTGCAGTGGAACTCCGAAAAAGCCTGGCTGGAAGAACGGCCATAAGTTTTGTTCGTTGTTCGGACTCAGTGCCGTGTTGAACGCCGGAGCATAAAACGCGGTGAGGCCGATCTGATCAGACTCGTTTTTATCGAGGCGGCCGAAATTGGGTTCACCTTGGTCGGGGCGGCCGTTTCCTTCGGTTCCATCCGCATCTGGTCCGGGGTAATTCGGATCCAACGGACCGATGCCATCCGCTCCCACATCATCAATCAATGGATTCCAGTTGCAGTTCTCATCCCCTTCCCATCTCATTTGGGCTTCGGCGTAAATCCCGCAGGTACCGAAGACATAATTTCCAGCGGGATTGTCGCGACGTTCGTCGATGAGGCCGTCGTCGTCGTTATCGATTCCATCCACCGCGATGCCGGGGCTTTCCAAGAACTTCCAACCGATATAACCGGGCGGGACTTCACGGAATTGGTTCCATAGGCCTTGTCCGGTGGCCGACCAACCGTACACGATGTTCGTGGATTGATTGAACGCGGCGGCGTCATCCGATCCGCCCGATCCTTGCGGGTTCACATCGGTGTATCCGCCGAAGATCATCGGATTGTCGTTCATGTTGTAGGTGAACGGGAACGTGCCGATGTTCGACACCTCGTACTGCATGAAAATGAGGTCTTTGGCCAAGGCTTGCGACCATTGGAACAGGCGCACGTTCACTTGAATGCCCATTCCTTTAATGGTGGTATCAGATGGCACCGGATACACGGGAAATTTTGATTCCCAGGTATCATCCATCACATAAAACACTTCCTGATCGGCGTTGAACTGGTTCAGGCCGAAGAAGCCGTTCCAGGCACCATCCCAGGTCGCATCTTTACCAGGCCAGGTATCCGGCCAGCTCTGAGGATTGCGTGAATTCGCGATTTCGCCGCTGGTGGCGGAGCGATTGTAATAGCCAGGGACGGGTTGGAACTTGCGTTGAACGCCCGTCGCTGGATCGGTGTATTCGGCCACGTTACCTTCCTCATACCCTTCCGAAAGAAGAATCTGGGTGGAGTTATCAGGTTTGGTGATCCGCGTGGTGACCAAGCCTGTGAGCTGGTGAAGGTGGCCATGTCCGGTGCCTCTAGGCCATACACCGGCTTGGTTGATGGAGGCATTTCCGCGTCCGATCGTCCCGTAGTTGGTGATGATCGATTCGGTGTTGTTGCCGTTCATGTTCATGGCGGTGCGCCAATCCTGGTTGCTCCGATTCGGGTCCACATAGACTCCGCTTTGGGCGGAAGCGAGGGTCGAGAATCCGGCGGCGAAAAGAAGAAAAAGACAGATGCGTTTCATGGATTCACCTTAAAAGTCGAATTGGATGCCGGCGCGGATATTCCGTGGCGATGGTTGGATGGCCGGGTTCCGCTCGAATTCGAGACGCGTGTTCACACGTTCGAGTCCGTTATTGCGGGAAAACTCGATCTCATCGTCGCGCAGAGGCGGGTAGCGGTCGTCGCGGAAGAAACCAAGCAAGTTTTCACCGATCATGAAAAACTGACCTTTGACATTGCCGATGCGGATGACGCGCGACAACCGGGCATCGAAATACAATTCGGATTGGTAGCGCGAGGCATTGCGTTGTTCCACGATTCGCTGGCCACGGATGTCGTTCGGTGTGAACGGATATCCGGTGCGGAATTCGCCCGTCACGCCCACGTTCCAATTGCGCAATTGAAGCGCCACTTGGGTGGTCAGGTTGTGCTGCGTATCCCAGTCCAGCGGAATGAGAACGGCATTGGCTTCGTTCGAGCCCTGAGCGTCGAAGAAGGCTTGAAGCGGATCGGAACCGTTGCCTCGGGCGGATTGGAAGGTGTAATTGAGTCCGATGTTCACGCCACTGCGCGGATCGGCATAGCTAAACGCGGTGGTGACACCACGGACCGAGCCAAAGTCTTTGTTTTCATATCGGCCATAGGAATCGCCGCCGAAATAGCGAGAATAGAGGGATGAACCCAGCAAGAAACGCACATCCCGATGATAGACGGTCAGGTCCATCGCCAGATAATCACCTAACTGTTGCTGAAGACCGATTTCATACAAGACAGAACGTTGCGCTTCGAGGTCGGCATTGCCCAGGACCGTGTTGAAGGTTCCGCCGCGCACGTTGAATGTGGGATTCTCATACAGGCGCAGGAATTCCGGAATCTGAAAAAACTGACCGTAGGACGCATAGATGACGCCCGTCGCGGTGATCGGAAATGCGAATCCGATGCGTGGGGACACCTGTTGTTTGGGTTTGGCCATGACGTAGGCCTCTTCTTCCGGGCGCTCGAGGAACGAGTTGTCCGGGTCGCGGATGTCGGTCGGCACGCGGCTGTGCGGATCGAAATAATCGTAACGCAGACCGATGTTGATGATCAGGTCTTCGATCTCGATTTTATCCTGAATGTAGGCGGAGATTTCGACCGGGGTGCGCGTGAAATTGGAATAGAGACGGGAGTCGTTGCGATTTTGGCGGGGCGTGAGGTCGCCGTAGAGAAAGGGATCGACGATGACGGAGAAATCTTCCACATTCAGCTGGTTCCAACGGTACTCGAATCCGGTTTTCACCAGATGCGATTTTCCGAATTGACGGGTGATGTCGAATCGGCCCGCATAGGTGGCGCTCACGCGGTTGATGTGGCGGTTATCCACTCCTCCGGTAGCGAACATGAACGAAATCCGCTGATTTCGGCCGAAAATGTCGCGGTAGCGCGCATCCTGCCAGTCGGAATACTTGTGCTGCTGGAAATTGGTGTAATTGGCGGTGAATCGAAGGTTGTAAAACGTGCGATTGTCGATCACATGGTTCAGTGTGACCAGATGATTCCAGTTCTCACTGAATTGGGTAGGCAGTGAAAAGGGACTAAGGCGGTACAGATGGGAGTACGCCTTTGCCGTGGTATGGCCACGGGTGACGGAATAGGACACCTTAACGTCGCGGGTGACATCCCACGTGAGTTTGCCCATGGTGGTGAGTCCGCGAACCGGATTCATGGCCACGGTGCTGGAATCGCCGGTGGCTTCGATATGCCAGTCGTTGAAATCGGTGGCGCTGAAATTGGATGAATCCGCCGGATTGAAGATGTGGCGCCCGAACAGATAGCCTTGATTGTCGGTGTAGCGCGCGTTCACAAAAAACTTGAGTTGTTTCGCGAATGTGGGTCCAGAAAGGGAGCCTTCATACGATTGAATGCCGTACGGACTCGCCTTGTTGATGCGGTGATAGATATCGCTTTCGTCGGACAAATACGTTCCGACGCTCGTGATGAAGGTACCTTGGAGCTTTTCGCCACCTTCGCGGGTCACGATGTTGATGATACCGGAATTGGCTTGGCCGAACTCGGCATTGTAGGTGCCGGAAATGACTTCCACTTGCTGCACGGCGGTGTTCTCGACGGGAACGGAGAGTCCGAAATTGAAGGGATTGGATACAGCGATCCCATCCACATAATATTTCACTTCGCTTGTTCGTCCGCCGCGGATATGTAAGCTACCTCCTTGGCCACGGGTGACGCCGGCCTGGAGGCCTACGGCTTGAAGGAAGTTGTCGACGGGAAGCACTTGCAACTGCTCGCCGGTCACTTTGGACGATGAGCTGGTTCGATCTCGTTCGATCCGAACTGCATCGGCTGAAACGACGACTTCACCTAAGGTGAGGGATTCTTCGGTGAGTCGGAAATCAATGGAGGTCGTTCGATCGACGGAAACCTCGACGCCGGTTGTGCGTGCGGTGTTGAATCCGATATAACGAGCCAGCAAGGTGTACGTGCCGGGCCTCACATTCAGGATGAAATAATAGCCGTCGATGTCGGTGGAGCTGCCTCGGGTGGTGCCTTCTACGAAGACGTTGACCCCGACGAGTGGTTCGCCGGCTTCATCCAGTACACGTCCCTCGATTTTACCGGTTTGGGCGGAAACAGAGCCCGCCAGGAGGAACAACATGACGAATGCGAGACAGGTGCGCGCGACGTTCATATGCGTGAAGATCAATTGGAGATAAAAAAGGTCCCGGTAGCTCACCCTAAGAGCCACCGGGACAACCATGAAGAGTCAGTCAATTACTTGACGAGCGTCATCGTGCGAGTCACGACTTCGCTACCGTTGGTGAGGCGGTAGACGTACAATCCGCTTGCCAAGCCGGATGCGTCGAAATACACACTGTATTCGCCTGAGGCTTTGAACCCGTTCACCAGTACGGCCACTTGACGACCCAGAAGGTCATACACAGCCAAGTTCACAGGTCCCGATTGGTTCATACCATAGACGATAGTCGTTCCAGGGTTGAATGGATTCGGATAGTTGCGGTCGATGTAGATGGATGCCGGACGATCGGCATCACGTCCGATAGCATTATTCTCGATCGACGTGGAAATGATGGTCGGAATTCCACCGGAAATCACATTTCCACGCATTCCGAAGCTTTTGGAATCGCGCCACAACGCGGGTTGACGACCCAAACGGATATACCGGTTCAGGCCACGGTCACCTACATCCGAGTCGGTCACATCCGCATCAAAAGAGATCACGTTGCCAATTTCCGGGGCATATATCGGCCAATTGAATTTGCCCGAATAGGGACCGGAGCCTTTGGCCACATCGCCAGCCAACGATGCGAACGGGATTTTCCATTCCAGGAAATAGCCGAGTTCAGCCGCATCCAATGCAGACGCTGCCACGGTTCCACCGATGGTGGTATCCATATAGGCACCAGAGTAGGTGTGGGCCCGGGAGTTGAAGGTGGCCGGATCGTGCTGAATGGCACGGATCAGCAATTGGTAATCGGCACCCAATGTAGATGTGGTGTTGTCTTGACCGGGGCCGATGCGGTAGGTCCGATTCGCCAGAACAGAGTCTTTGCGTTCGTTTTGGGCGATGTGGTAAAACTCGCCTGGCCCCTCCACGTGAGGTGATGAGGCGAGCATTCCCATATTAAACAGTCCGAGATATACCGACAAGTGGTCGTAGTTGAACGCCAGGTTCGGTGCATCGGGTGTTTCGATCATTGGCGTGCCTTCATCGCGCACTCGCAAACCTACATACAGATTCTCATCGTCCATCTTCATGGCATAGAAGTAGGAGAAATCTGCCGGACCAGAAGGTACACCTTGAATCGTAGCACCGGTCTCAGTCAAGAAGTGCGGGTGGTCTTGGGATTTTCCGACAAACATGGCATCGGACCAATCGGCGATGTTTCCATCAACGGTCACATTTTGAACCGCTTTGTAATCGATATAGTATTTGTTGTTCGGACGATCGTAAGGAGTTGCGGATAAGTCGACCACACGTCCACGCATGCCGAAGCTTTTCGAGTCGCGCCACAGGGATGGATACTGACCTGCGCGAAGGTAACGATTCAAGCCGCGGTCGCCTTCGTCTGAATCGGTCACATCCACATCAAACGGAATGATATGACCGTGAGCGGGTGCGTAAAGTGGCCAATTGAATTTATTGGCATAAGGGCCAGAGCCTTTCGCCACGTTTCCCGCGAGGGATGCGAATGGAATGCGCCATTCGATGGTGTAGCCGGTCTCATCCGGGAAATAGGCTCCCGCAGCGAGAGTACCACCGATCGTAGTGTCCATGTACGCACCCGAATAGGTATGGGCACGTGAGTTGAACGTCGCTGGGTCGTGCGCCAAGTTGCGAAGCAGTAGTTGATAATCAGCTCCCAGAGTCGAAGTGGTGTTATCCAGGCCTGCTCCAATGCGATAGGTACGGTTCGACAGCACGGAATCGCCTGCGGCATTGATATGATAAAACTCACCAGGACCCTCGACGTGTGGTGAACCGGCACGAGTACCGATATCATACAAACCGAGATACAGACTCACATGGTCGTAATTGAAAGACAGATTCGGTGCATCCGGTGTCTCAATCATCGGCGTGCCTTCGTCTCTGACTTTGAGTGCGATATAAACCGCATCATCGGTCATTTTCAGAGCGAAGTACGCGCTGAAATCACTGGGCGACGCCGGAAGACCTTGAATCTGATTTCCGTTAATGTCAAGAAAGAAAGGTGAATCCTGGCTCATAAAATAGAAATGGGCGTCGTCCCAATCGGTCAGGTTACCGTCGACCACAACAGGAACTCCCTTGTATGCGATATCGATTAAATTATGGGCTGATTGGGCCATCAGATGGGTAGCGCCTCCTAAAACAGCGAAGAGAGCCACCAACAGTATCCGTTTTATCATAACAATGTAGCCTAGAGTGTTGGGGTTTTTAATAAAAACCATCACAATGTTCTCTGGATTGAGACGGTCTTGAACCAAAGTAACTCATGCCACCGTCAGGTGCAATAGCGAGAATAAAAAATTCAAAAAGCGCTTTTTATTTGCATTTGCAACTCTCATCATCCCGGCTTACCATTTGAAATGCACGAATGACCAACACATTGTACTCTTTGTGACGGTCTGATATTCCACATCCTTTTTCTCGTATCTTTGGACGACTGAAATGCCACCTCCGCAAGCCAAAACCGCCATCCTTGTTTCCCATACTCATTGGGACAGAGCGTGGTATCTTCCGTTTTCAAGCTTTCGGTTTCGGCTTGTACGCTTGGTGGACCGTCTTTTGGACCTTCTCGAGACGTCGCCAGACTTCCATTCCTTCACCTTAGACGGGCAGACCGTCTTGTTGGAAGATTATTTGGAGATCCGCCCTGAAAACAAACCCCGGCTCGAACGCCTGATTGGTAGTGGAAAGTTGATCTGCGGTCCGTGGTATGTGTCACCCGATTTGTTTTTGGTTAGTCCGGAATCCATTATCCGGAATCTTCAAATCGGTTTTGATACCGCAACGCGTTTTGGTGGCTCGATGCAGGTAGGATATGTGCCCGATCCGTTCGGGCATATCGCACAGTTGCCACAGATTTTAAATGGATTTGGTCTCGATTCGTTCATATTCATGCGCGGATTGTCGGAAAAAGACAAGGCAGATGCTGGGTCGGTCTTCACATGGCGTGGACCGGACGGGTCGGATGTCCTGTCTATTTATTTGGCGGATGGGTATTTCAATGCGGGGTCCCTCGGCCTGCCCGCTGTCTATGGTCGACACGAAGGCCTGGTGGCGGATCCGCAATTGGCGGCGGACCAAATCCGCAAAACCGTTTCCAAAATGGGCGAACTACAGAAGGAAGATGTGTTCCTGCTCAACAACGGCTTCGACCATATGCCCGAGCAAGCCGAGCTCCCATCCTTGCTCCGCCACACCCAAGCCCTGATCCCAGACATCCACCTGACGCATGGCACCTTTGGAGATTTCGTGGATGCGCTTCGCTCCCAAGCCAAGCCACACGCCGTCGTAAAAGGCGACCTGATCGGCAATGCCGACCAACCCATTCTCCTGAGCGTCTATTCGACTCGGGTCTACCTCAAGCAGCTCAACCATCAGGCGCAATCGCTTCTTGAAACCGTGGTCGAGCCGATGGACGTGTTCGCCTCAAGAATTCCAAATCGGGCAACTTCCTCTTATTTCCTCGAGCGGGCTTGGAAAACCTTGCTGAAAAACCATCCGCACGACGATATCTGCGGGTGCAGCCATGACGGCGTGCATCAGGATAATGAAGTCCGGTATCGGGAAGTGGTCGAAACCGGCGAAGCGGTTCTGATCGAAACCCTCGAATCCATGCGTCTCGCCGGTCTTCAACCGCCCTCCTCAACCGGGCCGCGCTTTAGCGATGTTTTCGTGTTCAATCCGCACCCCTGGTCCGTCACCACACGCATCGCCACACGGATCCTGTTCGAGGGCGATCACCTCCCACTCGAACGACTCTCCGCGACCGATGCCCAAGGAAACCCACTACCCTTACATGTGGTCGGTTCCATTGAGCACATCCTTCGGAACCATTACCTGGAACAGACCTGGGGACGCGCATACGATATCGAGTTGGATATCACCCTACCCCCGCTTGGCTACCAGATCGTTCACGTATTTGCCACCGACGCGCCGTCCGCAGAGCTTCCCGTCATGCCGGCTCCCGAGGCCTTGGCCAGCCTCCGCGACAGCCTTTTCTTCGCGTACGAGCATGATGTGGGCGACACCTATACATTTGGTCCCGATCCATCCGGTGCGATGTTCAAATCCATCTTGGTCACGAAAAAATCGACCTATCATCATCAGCATTCGATTACGGTTCCGGTTAAGCCTGCATCCGATGAGCAGGTCGGGATTCCGATTCATGTGTCCCACTCTTTCTCGCATGGAAGTCTCCACACAAGAATCCGATATCGGAACATCGCTGAGAATGGTCGGATGAGAGTGAACATCCCACTTCCATCATTGCCTCAAGAGTTCTTAGCCGATGCGCATTTTCGTATTGCGACGCGTGGCATCGCTGAAAAACAGACGCCAGAATCGCATCCCGAACGCTATGCGTCTTATCCCGGCGAATTGACCTACCCGACACAGCATTTCAAGGATTTCGTGCTGGTGCCTTACGGCAACGAGATATTGCGTATTTCCACCCACGGACTGCATGAAGCCGAACTCACCGACGTAGATGGACAACCGGTATTGGCCATCACACTGCATCGTGCCGTTGGAGAGCTATCCGTTGGGGGCGGACGCATCCGCCGCGTGCAAGCCGGTCCCCAGATTCCGACGCCCGGTGCCCAATGCCAACGCGACCTCGAGTTTTTACTCCATATCGGTATTGAACCGCAAGCCGATGGCTCAGCCATCCGCAAGGCAAGAGAACAATCGCACCGCGCTTGGGTCCGCGAAATGCCGTATCTGCCTCATGTGCCGGCAGGCGATGCGATGTCCCGATCCCATTCCATGCTGGATATCGCGCATCCGGATGTCGAAGTATCGGGGTTCAAGCGGGATGAAGCCACATCCGATCTCATCATCCGCTTATTCAATCAATCGTCTGAACAGGTTGAGACAACGATCACGATCGATGTAAAACGTGGGTTGGTTTGCACGACCGATCTGTTGGAGCAATGGACCGATTCCACCGCCACATCCTTCAAAGATCATCTGATTCCCATGTCGTTCGGGGCGCATCAGATTGTCACATTGAGGATTCGGGCATGATCACGCGCATCGGAATCATCGTGATGGTTTTGTTGGTCGGATGCGCATCCAAACAAGATCCTATGGAAGTGCCGGTCGCTTCTTGGAAAGGCATTGAGGTCACGAAAAGCCAGTTTGTGACGGAATACCGCTTGTATGGAACCTACGCGCCGATCGTAGATGACGAACAATCCCGCATCGAATACGCCCATATCATGTTGGAACGCCAAATCATCGCCGAATTGGCACGCGAGGCCAAGCTCGACACCATGCGCATCGTCCGCGAAACGGTCCGCCGGCGCCGGGAAATGGCCGCCCGTGCTCACCTGTTCAATACCGTTGTGAAACCGGATGTGCCCTTGGCCACCGAATCCGAGCTTCGTGACGCGTTCCGTCGTGCCAACACACAGATTTTCACGCAACAGATTTATGCGCCCGATGCGGCAACGGCCGACTCCCTATATGCCTTGCTGCAACAAGGCGCCGATTTCACCGAGCTCGCCAATAACGCCATGGGTTTCGACGGAACGATGGGATGGGTCGGATTCGACATGATGGATGAAGCCCCCGAAGCCGTCCTCTTTTCCATGAAACAGGGTGAGGTGAGCAAACCCGTTCAATCCTTGGTCGGCTGGCACATCTTCAAAGCCCATGAGGTGGAAGAAACCGTGTATTTGGATGAAGGCACCTTCAACAACCAACGCGAAAGCCTGCGGTTCACCATCGATCAACGTCGCTTCGATGAAGCCAGCGCCTTGTATCAGCGCTCGGTTGTGATGAAAAACGAACTGGCCACGGATGTGCGAGCATTGGAAGCGATCTATGCCCAACTCGATCCCCTGTTTCCGGCGGATGCAACCCCATCCGAATTGCAACGCTTCAACAGCGAACTCTTTTTTATGCAACCTCGCATCTCACCCGATACCCCTCTGGCCAATGTGAACGGCCGCCCGTTCACCGTCCGCCAATTCCTGTATCAGTTGCCGGATATCCCTTATGCCTGGGTGCAGTCGAATCCCCTCGAAGCGCTTCAGATCGCCATCCGTGATTCCATATTGTCGGATGTGGCCGAAAAAACGGTCCGACCTGATACGGCGCGCAGTGTACGAACCGCTGTCCGAGTCGCCGAGTCCACAGCGTTGTTCTATGCCGGACTCCAATCCGCCGCCGACACCCTTTCCCTCGAGCATCACACCGGAACCTGGTATGAGCGCTTCAAAAATTCACACTTTTTGATCGACCGCATCAGCACCATCGAAACCGCTGTTTTTCGGGATAGCACCAGTGCAATGTCGGCTATAAAAAGTTACATGAACGACAAGGTTTGGGATCCGCGGAGGGAAACACGCACTGAAACCATCCGCCAAAAAACATCACCGGAGCATCCGGCGAATCGATTGCGGATGTCGGCCACAACCCGCCTCACCGGACCATTTAAAACCTCTGAAGGATGGGTGGTGTACGAATTGAAGGACCAGCATGCGGAGTATCGAGCCTACGACGACGTGCGACCCGAACTCCTCGCCCTGATGAACGAGCGACGCTTCCAGATCGCGCAAGAAGCCTTGCTTCCGGCTGATTATCGACGCGATGATGTGATCATCGATCTCACCAACCTCGACTCTGAACTCCCAAACTGACCTTATGCGACTTTCCGGCACCTTTCTTGACGAAATCACTCACGACATCCCTTCCCAAAACTGGGGACCCGTTGAATGGGCGGCGGATTTCGACCACATGAAGGCCGTCGGCATTGATACCGTGATACTCATTCGCGCCGGATACCGCAAGCAAGCCACATTCAACTCGAAGGTGCTGCAGAAGGAAATGGACATTTTTCCGGTGTACACCGATCTGGTGGACCTCTTTCTGACCCTCGCTGAAGAGCGCGACATGGACTTTTATTTCGGAACCTATGATTCTGGCACCTACTGGGTGAACGGGGATTTTCATCGGGAAGCGGAGATCAATCGCGCCTTTTGTGACGAGGTGATGGAGACGTACGGACATCGCAAAGCCTTCAAAGGGTGGTACATCTCGCACGAAATCCACAGTTTCAATGAAGGGATGATGCGTGTGTACGAATCACTGAGTTCGCACCTGAGGGCCTTGAAGCAAGTCCCCATCCTGATCTCCCCCTATGTGAAAGGATCGAAGCAATTCGGGGGAAAGGCCATCACCCTGAAAGAGCATGAATGGGAATGGGACCAAGTGTTTTCCCGCATCCAAAATCATGTCGACATCGTGGCGTTTCAAGACGGACAAGTGCAGTATCACGAATTGGAAGAATACCTGCATCTGAACAAGACCCTGGCTCACAAATATGGCCTTACGGCATGGAGCAATGTGGAAAGTTTTGACCGCGACATGCCCTGGAACTTCCCTCCCATCCCGTTCAAAAATCTTCGATACAAGATGGAAGCCGCCGCCCGCGCCGGAGTCGACAAACTCATCACATTCGAGTTTTCACACTTCATGAGTCCGCAATCGATGTACCCGAGCGCCTCCCAACTCTATTCTAGATATCGTGAATATCTTGGGAAGGGTGTCTGATCTTGTTTTGGAAAATGTTGAATGTTGAAGTTTGAA
>CAYPOI010000046.1:15163-20215 GCA_964412365.1 uncultured Chitinophagales bacterium
TGTTGAAAGAAGAGGGATAAAAAGATTAAGAGATGAAATGACGATGGGAGTCTTACTTCAACATTTAGCATTCAACATTCAATATTTCGTCCTCAGCATTCAACATTTCTTATTTCAAACTTCAACATTCAACATTCAACATTCAACATTAGACGTCCATGTCCCTCGTTAATCTCAAAGCCATATACAAAACCGAGCTCTTCTCCCGCGTCATCCCCTTCTGGGAAGCGCACTCCGTGGATCGGGTGAATGGCGGGTTTTGGAATTGCCTCGATCGGGATGGGAGCAAGTACGACACGAAAAAGTACATGTGGTTGAATGGTCGACAGACCTGGATGTTCTCGAAATTATATAACACCGTCGAGCAAAAACCCGAATGGCTCGAGATCGCCCGACTCGGTGCCGAATTCATCCGAGCCTATGCCAAACGCGATGACGGACGCGTGTACTTTTCGATGACCGAGGACGGTCAGCCCCTATCCCTGCAACGCAAGATTTTCAGCGAGTGCTTCACCATCATGGCCTTCGCCGAATATTCACGCGCTTCGGGCGATGAATCTTATTTAATCGAAGCAAAAGAACTTCTGGAAAAAGTCTGGGAATGGAGCACGGATTGGACCAAAGTGGGGCGCCCATCCTATTCGGGGCAGCAACCATCCCAAATGCTGGCGGTTCCCATGATTTTACTGAACCTGCTCGAAGAAGTCGCCGGAGGCAACAAAGACGCTTATCGGATGGAAGTGGACGACTGTATCCGACGCATGCTGCTCCATGTGCATCCGCAAGACAAAACCGTCTATGAAATCGTGACGCCCGAGGGCGGATTCATCGACTCCATCGAGGGTCGTTTGTTGAATCCGGGTCATGCCATCGAAGCGGGATGGTTCTTGCAACACTGGGCACAGACCCTGAAGCGCGACGACCTGTCCAAAACCGCCATCGATATGGTGCGATGGAGTTTCGATGCCGGATGGGATACGGAACATGGAGGCATCCTGTATTTCCTCGACAGCAAGGGATTTTCCCCGACGCCCCTCGAGTGGGACATGAAGCTCTGGTGGCCGCATTGCGAAGCCCTGTATGCGCACCTGCTCAATTACAAGATCACGGGAGATCCGCAGGATCTGGAGCGCTTCCAACGCACGCACGACTACACCTTCGCTCACTTCCCCGACAACGAACACGGCGAATGGTACGGGTACCTGAACCGTCGCGGCGAAGTTACCCATCGCTTCAAAGGCGGACCTTACAAAGGATGTTTCCACGTGCCGCGCGCCTTGTGGCTCGTGTGGAAAACCTTATGATTTCATGTTGTCGAATTGGATCGGAACATCCAGATTCTCGGCTCTGAGTAAAGCCATCACTTCCTGAAGATCATCAATCTTCTTGCCGGACACACGCACTTTGTCGTCATGGATCGCGGGCTGAACCTTTAGCTTTGAATCCTTGATGATCTGGATGATCTTCTTCGCATTGTCGCGATCGATGCCTTCTTTGAGAACGACATCCATGCGGAGTCCGCCGTGTGATGTGCCCTCTTCATCCTTGAATTCCAATGACTTGTGACTCAATTTCCGCTTGATAAAGTTCTGAGTCAGCATCTCTTTCACCGCTTTCAGCTTCATGCTGTCTTCGGTGTTCACGGTGATCTTCTTCTCTTTTTTCTTGAACTCGACCTCGGTCTTCGATCCGCGGAAATCATACCTCGTGGCGATTTCCTTGACCGTGTTGTTCACGGCATTGTCGATTTCCTGATGATTGATTTCGTTGACGATATCTACGCTAGGCACCTGTTTTTCTCCATTCTTAGTGATTTAGTTAATGTTGAAGTTTGAAGGTTAAAGGTTGAATTTAAGAACCCTTTATCGTTTCATCCCTTCATCTTTTCATCCTCTTATTTCAACACCCGCCTACCGGCAGGCAGGTTCAAACTTCAACATTCAACATTTATTCCAGACTCAGCGCCCCGCTCGGACACCTCATCACCTGCTCAGCGATGGTTTTCGAATCCGAATTCTCCATTTGAATCCACGGTCGCTCACGTGGCTTGAATACGCTTGATAGTCCTCGTGCGCAGATAGCAGAATGAGTGCATTTGTCGGGATCCCATTTGATGGTAATCTCTCCGTTGGTGTAGTGTTTGGTCATAAATGCAATTTTAAATGATGAATTTTAAATGGTAAGTGTCGAAGCAATTTTAAATTCTAAATGGTAAGTGAGGATGTGCGGACCTTCTTTCGTGATACTTGCTGAGCAGAAACGAGGATTTGAGGTATTCGCCACGCAAACCACCTGATTTATCATTTAAAATTTCTTCGTTCAGCGAAGCGTTGCCTCAACATACGACCTTACCCGCTTCGCCCAAACCGCATATCCGGCTTCATTCATGTGAAGCTGATCACTCACGAATAACTCAGGTTTCGGTTTCCCATCTTCTCCGATGAAGAGGTCCTCCGTTGGGATGAACATCACACCCTTATGCTCATCACACAACTGCGCAATGAGTGAATTCGCTTGCTTGGTCTTCGACCAGACCGACCACCGACTGTTCGTCGGTGTGATCCCGATGATGAAAATAGGCGCATCCGCATTGTAAGAACGGATTTTAAGGATGAAGTCACGAAATCCATCCCGAACCTGATCCGGCGTTTTGTCGCTCTCCGGATTCCCTACAATATCGTTCGCCACAAACACCACCATCGCCCGAAACGGATGCTTTTTGATGTACCGGTCGGCATAACGCAACACATCGGTCATGTTCGATCCACCGAATCCGCGATGGATCACCGGATAGGGCGCCATGTCCTGAGCCACCGTTTTCCATAACACGATGCTCGAGCTACCTGTGAAGAAAATCGATTCAGCCGGATAGGTGTTTTCCGCATCCAACGCCTCGAACGCCTGCATGGCGGGTTCCCAAATGTCTTGCGACGATGCGGGTACTGACAAGACAAGGATGATGAACGTAGCTAATAGATATTTCAAAAGGGTTCGTTGTTTGTTGTTGGTGGTTCGTTGTATTCAGAATATCACCAATCATTTCCACACTTCTACACTTCCACAACAAACAACCAACCACGAACCATCATTGCTCCCAAAGTTCATTCCGAATCACATCACAACTGGTTTCGGAGATCTGATAGTGGATCATCAGCCGGTTGCGTTCGGGAAGTACGGCTTCAACGGCCGATTTCGCATCCCAAGTATACAGCACAAGGTCCACGTCCTTTACGAAGGTGGGCAGATTTCGTCCACCCACAACTCCAGCTAAGATGGTGCCTTCGTAACTCAGCGCGTTTTGAAGTTCATTGATGAGGATGGGGATGCTGGCTTCATCTGCCGCGATGATACCCAAGGTCTGCACCGCCGAACGCTCCATGACGGTCATTAAAATGGATGTATCAAAGCCATAGGCGATCGGGATGAGCGGAATGCTCTCGCTATCGTCGCGGAGCTTTCTAAAATAGCGGATAGGGACAAACAGAGCATCGAAATTGACCACCTTGTCGGTGTCTTTCAACGTGAGGATATTGCTTTTCACGCCGACCTGCTTGCGAATCGCCCGAGCGATCATGGCTGACAATTCCACGGTCTGAGCCACTGTAGCACAACTTTCGATGCGGTCCGGCCAATCCAGGTAGGTCAGCTGTTCTTCAAAAACGGTTTCGATTTCGGCTTCATCCAATCCGTAACCGATCAATTCTTCCAATAAGGATCGGATTTTCTCCGCACCTTTTTCCAAGCGGGCCGATTTGTCCAATTGCACGTTTTGCCGATGCACGATGAATCCACGCCCGGGCTCGGCAATCAGCAAACCCTCATCCGTCAGCGTCTGATAGGCTTTGCGAACGGTATGAAAACTCGAATTCAACTGCTTCCCCAATACACGGGTCGAGGGCAACACTTCCCCAACCTGGAACTGCTTCGTAGCGATCATCAGACGGATGCGGTCGGAAATGTGGCGAGCGGTTTTCATTTAGTGTGGAAATGTAGAAATGTAGAAATGTGGAAGTGTGGAAGTGTGACAGTGTAGAAATGTGAAGAGCTATGAAATTGCGGTTCTGACACTTCCACATTTCTACATTTCCACATTTCTACTTCTATAGCTCCTCAAGTATCCCCAAAAGCCGCTCTAAGGCCGCAACGCGTGCCGCCTTATTCCCTTCACTGCCATTCGGGTCTTCGCCGCTGCGCATGAAGGCATGCCCCGAGTCAGGGAAGATGCTGTACTCGAAAGGTTTTCCATAGTACATCATGGCCGAATTCACGGTCGGGATGCCGGCGTTGATGCGCTGATCGTTCTGCGCATAAAATCCATAAACCGGTGCGGAGATGCCCGCATAGGTCGTAGTGTCGCTAGGTGCGCCGCCATAGAAGACGAACGATGCGGTGAGATCGTCCGCCGTTGTGGCATAGCGGAAAGCTTGCGACCCGCCCCAGCAGAATCCGATCACAGCGACCTTGCCATTCGCCGCTTCGATGGTCGATACATACGCCTGAACCGCTTCCAAACCTGCGGTGATACGATTCGCCGGCACTTGGTATAGGGCGTCGCGTGAGGCGTCTTGGTTCGGGAAGTCGCTCGTGCGGGTGAACTCGGCGCTGAATCCGGACAGGAAATCCGGCGCGATGGCAATGTAGCCCGCCGCGGCGAGGTCATCTGCGAAGCCACGGACCCAATCCGTCAATCCGCGATTCTCATGGATCACGATAAGCGTGAGTGCTTTCCCGGAAACTTCGGGATAGGCTACAAAGGCTTTGACCGAGCGATCGGCTTGTTGGATGTCGACCCACTCATGATGGCGCGGCGATGCCTCGAGCTTGGCTAGGGCGAAGTCCTGCGCGTGGAGAGGGGATGTGAGAAGAAGGAGAAGGAGGATGTGTTTCATGATTGCAAGATAGGGTGCAGGGGGAAAAGGGTAAGTGGTAACAAGCGAATGAAATGATAAAAAGATGAAAAGATGAAGCTAGACGATATACGTATACTCCGGACCATTTGGGTATGCTCAATTAACTGTGTCAAAACCATAATTGAATAAATTGACACATGAA
>CAYPOI010000047.1:0-19368 GCA_964412365.1 uncultured Chitinophagales bacterium
TCGCTCCGAGAGCACACGTTGACCATCCCACATCCCCTTGTTCTGCATCAAAACGCCGTAACGGGCCATGTCGTACGCGTTGATGAACATCCCACCGCCCCAATGTCCGCCGCCGCCCACAGCTTGAACGATGCGTCCATCCATCACCACCCAGGAGTTGTCATAACCCAGCCAGCGCCAGGTGGGAGATGCGCCGATCTTATCCATCAGATGGATTTTGAGCACCTCGGGAAGCGGTTGGCGCCACACGTTTAGCGCGGCCAGGGCGAGCACATTCACGCGCACGTCGTTGTATTCAAAGACGGTTCCGGAGGGATGTCGCTCGCGCGTCATATCGGTGCGGATATCCCGCGCCGGACGATCCGCCCAGTCGGGCTTCTCCCACAGTGTGCCGGCCCAATCGCTGGTTTGGCGCAAGAGATGATCCCAGGTGATGGTTTTCTGATGCGGTGTTGAAAACAAATCCAGCACCATCGGCGATCCGACGATATCGGCGCGCGGACGCGGATGGGGATCGTACACGGCGATGGGCGCCATCAGCAGATGCGCGGGCTGATGGATATCGGGGATGAGGCCACGGTCGACCGCCAGCCCAACGGTAGCCGATAAGAAGCTCTTGGTGACGCTGAACGTCATGTCGACGCGATCGGGATCTCCCCATTTGGCTACGATCACACCGTTTTTGATGATGAGTCCGGTGGCAGGGCCCCGTTCCTTGAACGGACCGATACCATCGCCGAGCGGCTCACGGCCGAAACTCTGATAGTGGGCGATTTCCAAGTTCCGATCGGTAGTCGATTCATTCGCAATCGCAAATGCCGCCACGGAATCATATGCAGGGTTCAGGCGCTCGGGCCAAGAACCGGAAGGGGGGAATTGGAGGAGGAGTAAGAATAAGAGCATGTAAGTAGGAAGGGGGAAGTAGGAAGTAGGAAGATGCGCGGGGTGCGACGTGCGAGGTTAAAGATTCAATTCTTGATTTATTGGCAAAATGATATAACTTTGTAATAACATTATTAGTGGCTATATGGAAGCAAAAGTTAGAAAAGTTGGCAACAGTTTGGGCATTATTTTGCCGAAACCCGTGATTGAGTCCCTTCATTTGAAAGAGGGTGACAAAGTATCGATCGACAAAACAGAAGCGGGGGTCGAGCTAAAAGCCGTGGATGTGGAATTTGAAGCATGGGCAGAAGCTTATCGGCAGCTCACGGTTGATTACAAAGATGTCCTGAAAGAATTGGCTAAATGATTCGTTTTCTCGACAAGAGCACCTTGATCATCTTTCATGAGGACCAGCTTCGTCAATATGGTGGCAAGTCAGGTATTCGTGATATGGGTTTGCTCGAATCGGCATTGGCCCAACCGGAAGCTAGTTTTGGTGGTGACTATGTGCATCAGGACTTATTCCATATGGCAGCAGCTTATGGGTATCACATTTGTCAAAATCATCCCTTTTTTGATGGAAACAAACAAACCGCACTGATTGCGATGTACATGTTTCTATTTGTGAACAATTATCGATTAAAAGCGGACAAGAAGAATTTGTTTGCGGTTATGATGGGAGTGGCACAAGGGCAGATCGATAAGGAAACGTTAGCGGAATTTTTGAGAAAGGAGTCGATCCCGCGTTAAACAAAAAAGGCCCGGATTGCTCCGAGCCTTTTTTGCGATATTGTTGATCGTGAAAAATCATTCTTTCACGATATAAACCGGGCTATCCAATGAAGCGGATAATGCAGCGGCTTCGACCACGAGTTTGTTAATGGTAGCCGCATCGGCATTCGAGTCAATTTTCATAATGTTCGCACCTTGTGGAACAAATGCCCGCGAGGTTGATGCGCACGTTACCGTGATATGCATTGGCGTGTACAATCCGGATGTGAGGCCACTGGCAACGAGGTTCATGAAACTCATTCGAGTTTCTACCATAGCGACACCATTCGTGCACTTGGATGTGGCCGCAACTTCACTAGGTGGAACGAGACCTGCGATGAACGAATGCGCCCATGGGATATCTATTACTTCAGCTGAAGCTGGTAGCCCAGTTGAGACTTTGGCATGATAACAGCCCGTCAATAGAACTGCTATCAAAACGATAGGTGTGAATATGGTTTTCATTGGTGTTTGAATGTATTTTGCTGTTTTATTAGTCGCACAAATTGTGCTGAAGATTAGGCTATGTAATAAAAATGTTATTCGCAAGTACCGGAGTAAGTGAAATTAACAGAAATAATATTGCTCTAAATGCCTTAAAACAATAGGCGATCGATAAGCCAGTCTAGGGGCATAAAATTTGGATAATCCGGTATTCCTATACTGTTTTCAGAATCAACGACATAAAAAAGGCCCGGATTTCTCCGAGCCTCTGAACTTCTTGCATTTAGCTTCCTGCATCTAGCATCCAGCTTCTCAATACCGGTAATAATCTGGCTTGAACGGTCCTTCTACCGGAACACCGATGTAAGCGGCTTGCTCGGGTGTGAGCTCGTCTAGCTCGACGCCAATTTTCGCCAAGTGAAGGCGTGCCACCATCTCATCAAGATGTTTTGGAAGCACATACACTTGTTTCTCATATTGGTCGCCTTTGGTCCATAATTCGATCTGGGCCAATGTTTGGTTCGTGAAGCTATTCGACATCACAAAGCTTGGGTGACCCGTCGCGCAACCTAAGTTCACCAAGCGGCCTTCAGCCAGCAAGATGATATCGTTGCCGTCGATGTTGTAAATATCCACCTGCGGCTTCACATTCACATGTGTTTTGCCATAGTTGGATTTCAGCCAAGCCACATCAATCTCGTTGTCGAAGTGACCGATATTCGCCACGATCGTCTTGTCTTTCATCATTTTGAAATGACGACCATGGATGATGTTGCTGTTACCGGTAGCGGTGATGATGATGTCGCCTTGCGGGACAGCCTTCTCCATTTTGGTGACTTCGTATCCTTCCATCGCCGCTTGAAGCGCACAAATCGGATCGATTTCGGTCACAATCACACGGGCACCTGCGCCGCGGAAGGATTCAGCGGTTCCTTTTCCGACATCACCGAAGCCGGCGACAACGACCACTTTTCCGGCGATCATCACATCGGTAGCGCGACGGATCGCATCCACAGCGCTTTCGCGGCAGCCGTATTTGTTGTCGAATTTCGATTTGGTGACACTGTCGTTCACGTTGATAGCTGGGAACGGAAGAGTTCCGGCTTTCACACGCTCATACAGGCGATGCACACCGGTTGTGGTTTCTTCCGATACGCCCAACACATGGTGAGCCAACTCGGGATATTTATCGAGAATGACGTTGGTCAGATCGCCACCATCATCCAAGATCATGTTCAATGGACGATCTTCGCTACCGAAGAAGATGGTTTGTTCGATGCACCACTCGTATTCGGCTTCGGTCATGCCTTTCCAAGCGTACACCGGGATTCCAGCAGCAGCGATGGCGGCGGCGGCGTGATCTTGCGTGGAGAAAATATTGCAGGAGCTCCACTGTACCTCTGCGCCGAGATCGACGAGGGTTTCAATGAGAACCGCAGTTTGAATGGTCATGTGCAAGCATCCGCCGATGCGGGCGCCTTTCAGGGGCTTACTTGCGCCGAATTGCTCGCGAAGCGCCATCAGACCTGGCATTTCGGCTTCAGCCAATTTGATTTCTTTGCGTCCCCAATCCGCCAGTGAGATATCTTTAACTTTATACGGCAGGGTGGAGACTTTGAGTTCGGTAATCATGTAGAATAGAGATTTGATGAGGTCGTAAGATACGGCTTTTGCCAGTTAATTCGGGAGTGAGCCAATCAGCTCAATGAGCTTCTCGTAATCCCTCTCCGGACCTCTAGAACCCATTTCCACGGAGTGGACGTTCCCGTCTCGGTCCAGAAATACTTTGTAAGGGATGCCTTCGATGCCTAAGTCGGTGGCAAGATCCACGCCTGTGGCCCAGACAAAGGGATAAGGATTCTCGTCGATGAAGGTTCGCATATCGTCTTCAGAGTCCATGAAACCGGGCGAAATCGCCAGAATCACGAAATCATCCGGGTGTTCCATCACGGCTTTGGCCATGCCGGGAAAGCTGCGGATGCAGGGGGTGCACCAGGTTTCCCAGAAGTCGAGCATCACGATTTTCCCCTTGTAATCGTCCAGATTCACAAGGTTTCCTTGCAAATCGGTGATGGATGCCTCCTGCACGATCGTGGTTAGTTTGGCGTTTTCCGGGGAGGAAGCGTCGGATTTTGGTTGCGATTGACAGGCTGTCATCACAACGGTCAAGGCGATTGTAAAGCAAATGGTTCTCATGGTCGCAAATTCCTATTTTATTTCGATTAATAAAACCAACGATCCTATCGGCTAAACGATTCCCACCTATTATGTCAAAAAAACCGATTCTTCAGCGTTCGCTCGATTTCATTGAGCGGAACGGCAACAAATTACCCGATCCCGCCATTCTGTTTCTGATTCTGATGCTCACGATCTGGGTGGTATCTGCACTCATTTCATCCATTCAATTTACGGAACTCGATCCCCGCACGCAGAGTCCGATTGTGATCACAAATCTGCTAACGGGTCCGCAGCTGGCCGCATTCTTGTCGAACATGGTGTCTGTGTTCATCAACTTTGCGCCATTGGGTATCGTTCTCGTGGCCATGTTGGGTGTGGGAGTTGCGGAGCATTCGGGCTACATCAATGTGGCGTTGAAAAAGCTGTTGAACATCACACCTGCGTTTCTACTTACTCCGATGTTGATTCTGGTGGCGATCGTGAGTCATACGGCGGTGGATGCGGGCTACGTGCTGGTCATTCCCCTCGGCGGTGTGATTTTCTACGCGGCAGGTCGACATCCATTGGCTGGTATCGCAGCCGCGTTCGCGGGCGTGTCAGGCGGATTCAGCGCGAATTTCGTTCCATCTTCACTTGATCCGTTGCTTCAAAGTTTCACTCAAGCGGCGGCTCATATCGTGGATCCGACGGTGATCCTAAACCCGCTGAACAATTACTTTTTCACGACATCCTCCACTCTCATTGTCGTGTTGATCGGATGGTACATCACCGATCGCATCATCGAACCGCGTCTGAAAGGCACTGAAGTCGATGGGGAAGTAAGCGAGCTTCCGGTGATGGAAGAGGTGACCGCACGAGAGTCATCGTCCTTCTGGTGGGCCACGTTGGCCATGGTTCTGTTCTCAGCGGTGTTCGTGCTGTGGGCGTTGCCTGGCGATTCGGCGCTTCGTGATCCGGAAGGAAGCTTGTCGACATTCCAATCTCCGCTGATGCGCTCCATCGTACCGCTCATCTTCCTTCTGACCTTGGTCCCAGGCGTGGTGTTCGGTTACCTGTCGGGTGCGTTCACGAGCACCAAAGACATGATCAAGACCATGAGCAAGTCGATGAACGGAATGTCTTATTACATCGTGATGGCGTTTTTCTGCGCCTTGTTCATCGATGCGTTCTCCAAATCCGGATTGGGAGTGCTGATCGCCGTGAAGGGGGCGAATTTCTTGCAAGAAATGGCGTTGCCAGCGCAGGTCACCATCGTGGGCATCATTTTCCTCACGGGCTTTGTGAACCTATTCGTGGGCTCCGCATCCGCCAAATGGGCGCTGATTTCGCCGATCTTTGTGCCGATGCTCATGAATCTGGGTATTTCCCCGGATCTCACACAAGCGGCCTATCGGATCGGGGATTCGTCCACGAACATCATCACTCCCTTGCTGCCGTATTTCCCGCTTGTTGTGGTCTTCTGCCAACGCTATGTGAAATCGACCGGCATCGGAACGATGGTGAGCTTGATGCTGCCCTATAGCATCACCTTGCTGATCCTGTGGTCCATCTGGTTGCTGCTTTACTGGGCAACGGGGCTGCCGCTGGGCTTGCAATCGTCATATATCTACTAGTACGTCGGTACGCTGGTAATTAGTAGTTGGTATTTGGTAAAGAGGAGCCTTATTACCAATTACCAATTACCAATTACCAATTACCAACTACCATCTACCAATTACTTCACATCCCCCATCAACTTCTTAATCCACGGACTAAGCAGAAGCATCACCACTCCTGATCCGGCGGCGAAGTAGAAGATGAGCATGAATTGATCCGACATGAGGGATGGTTCGGCACGAATGGCGGCATCGCTGAAGCGTCCGGCAACCAGTCCAGCAATGAGGTTGCCCAAGGCCGAGGCCATGAACCAGATGCCCATCATTTGTCCGACCAATTTTTTCGGGGACAGTTTGGTGACCGAACTCAATCCGACCGGACTCAAGCACAATTCGCCCATCGTGTGCAGCAAGTAGGTGAGCACGAGCCATCCCGGACCGGCGCCCATTTCATTGGCGAACGCCATTTTCGAGGCGAACACCATCACCAGAAAGCCGAGGCCCAATTGGATGAGGCCCAAGCCAAACTTATAAGGCATAGCCAATTCTTTGCCGGCTCTGGCCAATCCGACCCAGATCATTCCGAAAACCGGAGCCAGTACGATGATGAAAATCGCATTGATGGACTGGAACCAGCTCGCCGGCATCAGCCATCCGAAGATGTCACGATCGGTGTACCGATCGGCAAACAAGTTCAATGAAGATCCGGCTTGTTCAAACCCGCTCCAGAACAAGGCTGCGAAAATGAACAAGAAGCCGATGACGACCACTTTCTGTTTTTCGAGGAAGGTGAGTCCACCGAAGACCAAGACATACGTGAAATAAGCGAATACCAAGCCCAAAATCACAAATGCCGATGATTGAGCGATCGCCAATGGATTGATGGCGATATAACCCGCCATGACCGCCCCCACAAACAACGCAAACGCAATGGTGATGCCAGCCAGCGCACGACGGATTTTGGTCAATCCTTCGGGCGTATGCTCAGCGGTGGGTTCCGCACCGACAGATCCGAGTCGGTTTTCTGAAAGTTTATATTGAACCAAGCCCAGAACCATCCCGAAACCGGCGGCGGCGAAGCCATAGTGCCAGTTCACATTTTCGCCCAGATACCCTACGATGAGCGGCGAAATGAATGCGCCGATGTTGATGCCCATGTAATAGATCGAGAATCCGGCGTCGCGCTTGGCCGACTCATGGTCGCCATACAAACCACCGACCAATGAGCTGATGGTGGGTTTGAGCAATCCGGTTCCGATCACAATCAGTACCAGTCCTAAAAAGAAGGACTCGGTGTAGGGAAGGGCCATGCTGAAGTGACCCGATGCGATGATGATACCCCCGTACCAGACCGATTTACGCAATCCAAACAGGTTGTCGGCCAACCATCCGCCGGGCAATGCCAGCAAATAAACGAACATGGCATACAATCCATAGATGGCCGTGGCCGTCACATCATCGAGTCCCATTCCGCCGTCTTGTACCGCTGCGACCATGAAGAGGACCAAAATCGCACGCATGCCATAGTAGCTGAAGCGTTCCCACATTTCGGTATAAAACAGCGTCGACAAGCCGCTCGGATGACCAAAGAACGTTTTTTCCTGTGTAGATTGCATGACCTTTGTGCTTAAATGGTTCTGAGTTGAAGGGCGCAATATAATGGTGAATGTTGAAGGTTGAATGTTGAATGAATAGGAATCGGAAAACGGAAAACAGACAACCGAAAACAGTTTTCGCGGATGTAGCCGTTGCGACATCGGTGCGCGAGGTGTTTACCTATTTGGTGCCAGAGGCTCTCTTGGCGGGACTCATGCCCGGGTTGCGGGTGCACGTGCCGGTCGGAACGCGTTTCGCAATTGGTGTCGTGGTTCGCATTCATTCGGATGAGCCCGAGTTCAAGACAAAACCCATCCGCAGCATTCTTGACACCGAACCCGTGCTCGATGCCCAGATGCTCAGCCTCACGGAGTGGGTGAGTGGCGACACATTTTCCTCATGGGGCGAAACCATCCAAGCGGCCTTGCCTGTCGGACTCAATTACCTATCTGAAAAGCGCATTCGAACGGTTCCGCACTTGTTTCCATCCCCCAAAGGTGCCGATATCTTGAATGATGTGGATTTAGCCGGGTCGATCAGCCTGGAAGAAGCGGAAAAGCGATGGGGCGACAAGATGATTCAGAAGTTGGTGACCGCGGGCTTTCTGGAAATCATCGAAGAGCCCAAATCGACCATGAAATCGGAATCGGACTGGATGACGGATTGGTCCGCAGATGGTAAACGATTGCTGAATGAATTGATCGATGAACCCCCGAAACGGAATCCGGCTTGGTTCAAGCTGGCGCCTGTCTTGATGGATCTGGATTTACCGATGCCGATGAGTCGATTATTGGATGAAACCGGTGCAAAAGAGCATCAGATCCGAAAGTGGATCGATCTAGGAATACTCGAATCCCGGAAAGTGGTGCGAACCATAACCGACCCGGATCGCCGCATCTATCCGGAGAGGATGCATGCCTTGAATGAGGAACAGCAAGAAGCCTGTGCGCCGATTCTGGAGGCATTTTCCACCCCTGCCAAGCCCTTCATCCTATTCGGAGTGACGGGCAGCGGCAAAACCGAAGTGTACATCCAGGCCTTACATACCTGTTTCGTGGCTGGAAAAAGCGGCATCGTGTTGGTTCCGGAAATCGCACTCACTCCGCAGACGGTGCAGCGGTTCAAGCGGGTGTTCGGCGACAACATTGCGGTGATGCACAGCCGGCTGACCGACCGCGAGCGATTCAATACGTGGATGGATATCCGGTCCGGGCGAAAGACCATTGTCATTGGCGCGAGATCGGCCGTGTTCGCGCCGGTGCAGAACCTCGGACTCATCATCATCGACGAAGAGCACGACAGCAGTTATCGGCAGGAAGACCCGGCGCCACGCTACGATGCCCGTGACGTGGCGAAGCACCGTGCCGAGATGTCGGGAGCCGTGGTCGTGCTGGGAAGCGCCACGCCGAGTCTCACCACGCTTCATGCCACGGCGAAAGGACAGATGACGCTCCTTCGCCTGAAAGGCCGTCATGCCGATGCGGACCTTCCGCAGGTGACCGTAGTGGATCTGAGGCTCTACAAACACGCGATGCGGGGATCTTTGGCTGTGCCTGTGCACACCGCTATGGAAGAGGCCCTAAGCCGGGGGGAGCAGGCCATCGTGCTGTTCAACCGACGCGGATATGCCCGCTTCATGATGTGCACGTCGTGCGGAGCTACCTGCGATTGTCCGAATTGCTCGGTGACGTTGACCTACCACCGCACGTCCGATTCGCTGCGATGCCACTATTGCGGCTATAGCGAACGGGTGCCGCGGGTCTGCGGGAGCTGCGCGCAAGCCACGATCGAAGAGCAAGGCTCCGGGACCCAAAAAGTGGAAGAAGAACTCGAAGCTCATTTTCCAAACGCACGGATTTTGAGGATGGATCGCGACACCACATCCCGCCGTGATTCCCATGCGTCCATTCTGAATGCGTTCGGGAAGGGGGATGCCGACATCCTCGTGGGCACACAATTGGTGTCGAAGGGCTTGGATTTTCCCAATGTCACGGTCGTGGCCGTGGTTCATTCGGACACGGAACTGGCCTTTCCGTCGTATCGGTCGGCTGAGCGTATGTTCCAATTGCTCACGCAAGTAGCGGGGCGTTCCGGACGGGCCGAGAAGCCGGGAGTCGTCTTCCTTCAGACCTACAAACCCGATCATCCATCCATCATCCACGCCACACATCACGATTTCGAAAGCTTCGCGCGCGAGGAAATGCGTCTTCGGAAAAGCCTGTTGTGGCCTCCCTATTCCCGATTGATCACCTTCGAGTTTAAAGACAAGGATGCGAAACGTGTATCGGATGTTGCCCAAGCATTTGCATCGGTCGTGCAGCAGGAATCAGGAGAAATGCCCGTTCTGGGTCCGGCGCCATCCGCCATCCATCGGATGATGCATGAGTATCGATGGGAATTGTTGGTCAAATCCGACCCAATGTGGTCCACCGATGCAAGGGAAGCGTGGTTAAATCGTATCTTCGATGCGTATGTGCGTGTGCGGCCGCCCGGTGGCACCAGTGTGCGAATCAATGTGAAATGACATGAAAATCGATGGTGATGTGGTTTTAAACGATGAGGAATTCGGCCAAATGCAGATGCATTCGGTCATGAACTTATTAACCATCATCAATGGCGATCTTCAAGTGTTTGAAGCGGTCGTTGAAGACGATCCGATCTTGGTGGCTGCCATCCGCGCCACGTTCGATCTGGCGAAAGCGTTACGCGCCGGCGACCATCTGAAATTCACTCCCGATTCACTGCTCCGACTCAAATCCCAGATTCAAGACGCACTCAACCACATCCACGAAACCCATCCCGAACTGTTCGAAACGGATGAGGAAAAAGCGGTTCTGGCGAATTTCGACTCTATTTTTTCCATTTTCGGAACACGAGTCGAGGAAATCCGGCTTCGTATGTTGTATCCGGATCGATGGGAATCGTACCCCATTAAAACCTTCGAGCAGGATTTTAGGGACTTTTTCACAGCCGTCGAGAAAAACAGCAAGGGCAGATACCGCATCATTTACAATATCGCGGAACAGGGCGAGAGCGATTATTTCGTGAACATGGTGGTTGAGAACAAGCTGTCCGATAAGATCCGCATCCCCATCTTACTGAAGGATTCCATCCGGGATTTATTGGGCAATGCGCGCAAATACACGCCTCCTGGCGGCTCCATCCATGCCGGACTGATACAAGACGACAAGCATCTACGGTTCGTTGTGAGCGATACAGGTGTCGGCATTCCGAAAGATGAGCTGGAGCAAGTGGTCAAATTCGGTTATCGTGCCACGAACGTTCGCCATATGAAAACCATGGGTGGCGGATATGGCCTGACCAAGGCGCATTGGGTGGCCAATCATTTCGGTGGTGAATTGCGCATCAGCTCTGAAATGGGGCGCGGAACCCGAGTCGAGCTGGATGTTCCACTTCCGAATTGATTGCAATCGGAACTGAAAACGGTTCGTCAATAGATGAAACCATCACATCTTAGGCAACCGAATCGATGATACCCGCTCTTCTCATTGCTAGTTTATTTATTGCGCCACCAACCATCCGCACTGCCGAAGAAACCCTAACATCGGCTCTGAACGTAGGCGATAAAGCACCGGATTTCACATTGACCGATGCGACCGGCACCGACGTGCGGCTCAGTGTGTTGCTCCAAGATGGTCCGGTCGTTTTGACATGGTACCGTGGCGGATGGTGCCCGCATTGCAACATCGCCTTAAAAAACTTACAAGAAGCCTTGCCATCATTTGATGAGGTTGGTGCGACATTGGTGGCCCTATCGCCTGAATTACCTGACCATTCTCTTACAACACGTGAAAAGCAAAGCTTACGGTTTCCTGTTCTTTCAGATGTAGGGTTGATGGTGGCGGATGCCTACGGCGTCTCCTACACACTCGATGAACCCACATCCACGAGATATAATGGCAGTTTTGGCTTGAACAAGTGGAATGGTGACTCCAGCAACAGGCTTCCACTTCCTGTGACCTATGTCGTGAATCAGGAAGGCGTGATCACGTATCGCTTCATCGACACGGATATCCGCAAGCGTGCGCCGCATGCGGACATCCTGGATGCATTGAAAAAGGATTGACTATTCTGGAACGATGCGGAGAATTTCTCCGCTCGATTCCACGATCACATAAAGATAGCCGTCGGGTCCTTCACGCACATCGCGTACGCGACCGATGTTCTGCAACAATTGTTCTTGCGCGCCGGCCACATCCCCATCCAATTCGACTCGATAAACCGACGTGAAGGCTAGGGCTCCGACCATGGCGTTACCTTTCCATCCGGGATATTTGTCGCTGGTCACAAATGCAAGACCGGAAGGAGCGATGGATGGATCCCAGTAGGTCACAGGGTTTTCCATGCCGGGTCGCTCGCGTTCTTCGGTAATCGGCGTGCCATTATAATTGATACCATAGGTGATCACAGGCCATCCGTAGTTGGCGCCTTTTTTGACGATGTTCAATTCGTCGCCGCCTCTCGGACCGTGTTCATGGGCCCAGATCGCACCCGTCGTCGGATGAACCGCCACGCCTTGCTGGTTGCGATGTCCATAAGACCAGATTTGACCGATGGCGCCGGCTTCATTCACGAACGGATTGTCTGATGGGATACGTCCGTCATCATGAATCCGGAACACTTTTCCAGCGGCATTGTCCAACAGTTGGGCATCGGCCATTTGGCCGCGATCGCCGATGGAGAAATACAAATATCCATCCGCATCAAACACAATTCGGGTACCAAAGTGGTGACCGCGGTTTGAGGCTGGGGTACCCGTGAATATCACGGTTTGTTCGGTGAGCGAATTGCCAACCAACTTCGCCCTCATGATGCCGGTATGGGTTCCACCTTCTTGCGGAATCGAATAGCCCAAATAGACCAAGCTGTTGTTTTCAAAATCGGGATGGAGGGCCACCTCCAACATGCCGCCTTGTCCGCGAGCCACCACTTCCGGTGTTCCAGCCAACGGAGCGTCCAACAATTTTCCATCTTCAATGATGCGGATGGTGCCGGGGCGTTCGGTAACGAGCACGCGTCCGTCTGGAAGAAAGGCCATCGACCACGGGTTGCGAAGGCCGGATGCGACGACTTGTGTGCGGAAGGTGAGTTTTTCCGATTGGATGGGCTCGGATGTGGGTAGCTCAGCCGGGAAATAATGGGAATCGGTTTTGACAGTCACGGATGACGAGCATGCCACGATCCAGAGGGATGCGAGCAGAAATGACATAATTTTCATGATGTATACACGATGGTTCACAGGAAAATAGTGGTTCTCGTGCTTAGTTGGGGAGAAGAAGGAATAATTTAACAGGAGGACCGTCCTCCTGTTAATGACTCTTCCCATGTGAAGGATCCATCGACCAGGTAAGGGCATCTTTTTTCACATCCAGCACGGCAGCGCCGCCTTTTTGCAGCTTGCCGAAGAGCAACTCATCGACCAATGGATTTTTCACATGGTCCTGGATGGTTCTTGCCATAGGTCGTGCGCCGTTCGCCTCATCATATCCTTTTGCTGCGATCCAATCGATGGCCGCATCCGTCACTCGGAGTTTCACCTTCTTATTTCCCAGTTGGTCGTTCAATTCTTGGATGAATTTGAGAACGATGTTGCGGATGACGGTCGCATCCAAGTGACCGAATATCACGATCTCATCGAGTCGGTTGCGGAATTCCGGAGTGAATTGTTGCTTGATGGCGGGCATCGGATCCCCACCTTTTCCTGCTGCGCCGCTGAATCCGATTCCTCCCTTGGAGATGTCCCTCGAACCAACATTGGAGGTCATGATCAACACGACATGACGAAAATCCGACTTCCTACCGGTATTGTCGGTCAATGTCGCATAATCCATGATCTGAAGCAGGATGTTATAGACATCCGGATGGGCTTTCTCGATCTCATCCAACAACAACACCGCATTCGGATGGCGGCGTATGGCGTCCGTGAGCAAGCCTCCTTGTTCAAAACCGACATACCCTGCCGGCGCGCCGATGAGTCTGGAAACCGTATGTTTTTCCATGTATTCACTCATATCGAAGCGGATGAGCTCATTGCCCAATTCCGTGGCCAACGCTTTAGAAACTTCGGTTTTGCCGACGCCCGTAGGTCCGCAGAACAGGAAATTGCCGATGGGCTTGGTTTCGGAGCCAAGTCCGGCGCGGTTCCGCTTCACGGCGGCCACGAGCGCATGAATGGCCGCATCCTGACCAAACACGGATTTTTTCAAGCGCGCATCCAAGTCCGCCAATGAGGTTTTGTCGTCGGTACTCACGCTTTGAACCGGAATGCGTGCGATGCCGGAGATCAGTTTTTCCACATCTTTGACCTGCACTTGTGTGCGACCGATGGGATCGAGCGAAACGCGCGCGCCAACTTCATCCAACACATCGATGGCTTTGTCCGGAAGCTTGCGATCGTTCAGGAATTTGGCGGATAAACGTACCGCGGCTTCGACGGCAGTAGAGGTGTAGGTGACGTTATGATGGGTTTCATACGAGGTTTTGAGACCATTCAAGATGCGGATGGAGTCTTCGATGGAAGGCTCGGTCACTTCGATGGTTTGAAAGCGTCTCGACAACGCTCGGTCGCGATCAAACACCAATTTGTGTTCTTCGAACGTGGTGGCCCCGATGCATTTCAGCTTACCCGATTGAAGGGCTGGTTTGAGCAGGTTGGATGCATCCATCGCGCTGTTTCCAGCCGCGCCGGCACCGACCATGGTGTGGATTTCATCAATGAACAAGATCACCTGCTCTTGCGATGTGAGTTCTTTGAGCACGCCTTTGATGCGCTCTTCGAAATCACCACGATATTTGGTTCCGGCCACCAAAGCCCCGAGATCGAGCGAATAGAGCCGGTAACCCTGCAAGCGCTTCGGTACCTCGCCTGTGGCCAGCTTCCGGGCCAGGCCTTGTACGATAGCGGTTTTCCCGACACCAGGGTCTCCCAAATACAACGGATTGTTCTTGGTGCGCCGGCATAGAACTTCGATCGTACGCTGGATTTCCAACTCACGCCCCACCAACACATCGAATTCACCCGAATCGGCACGTGCGGTCCAGTCTTCGGTATAGCGTTGAAGCATGGCCGATTTCGATTTCTTTCCGGTCACCGCCGTAGGGTCGTTCTCCTGAACGAACGCATCCAACTCCTCATCCAATTTCCGGGCGAACTCTTTGAAATCCTCGTCATCTTCGAGCTCGTCCACATCCTCATATCCATCGCCATCCGCTTCTTTGCGAATGCCATGCGATACGAATTCCATCAGATCGATTTTTTCCAATCCTTGCTTGCGCATGAAAAAGACGGCCATGCTTTCTGTTTCGGAATAGAAGGAAATGAGCAGGTCTCCGAGTCCGATTTCGGGCTGATCGGCGGCTTGCGCATGCGTGATGGCATTCTGAATCACACGACGAAGTCCGACCGTCTGCTCGGGCTCGGTTTGCGTCGACGGACGCAGTTCCACTTTCTGGTAAAATTCTTCCAAATCGGATTTGAGCGATCTCACATCCATACCCACCGCATCGAGCAATTCGATGCCGACTTCATCCATGGTGACGGCCAACAGCACATGTTCCAATGTGAAATACGCGTGATTCGCCAAGTGCGCCATGTGGAACGCGTTTCGTAATACAGTATCGACTTCCGGTCGGATCATTCGGTCTCCATTGTGCATTTTAAAGGGAATCCAGCGCTTCGAGCCATCGAATTCGCTTGATTGACTTTCGTTTCGGCTATCTGTTTGTCAAATGCCCCACAGGACCCTCGTCCTCGGTTATGGACATCATTCGTAATGGTAACGGCCTCGGGGATGCTTTTATGAAATACCGTAGTTAAAACTTGCACAACGAAGTCGAACGTGGTGTAATGGTCGTTGATCAGGTACACCACATATTTCGGTGGCTCCGCGATCGCATTGTGAATCTTTTTCTCTGTCAGGGTAGACATGACGGAAGATAGACATAAAAAAAGCGGCCGGGGATGTCGATCCCGCAGCCGCTCGTTCTCTTGATGTAGCGTTTAATTAGTCGTCATCTTCATCGTCATCATCCATATCGCCGCTTGCCACATCGAAACTAAGCTCGATGCGTGCCTCGATGGCTTCGCGGTTGCTGGCTACACGTGGGTCCACAAAGACACCATTCTGGCGGAACCAGCTCATATAGTCGACAGAAATATGGATTCGTGATTCAGAATCATCGCCCAGCAGAAGAGCCGGTTCGAACTCCATTTCGAGCTCAAAATCTTCCATTGAACGGAATTTGAAGGGCTCACCGTTGAATGTGCCAATCACAACCACCGAGTAACGACCGGATTCGTCCCAGAAATCGGTATCGGTAGGGCGTGGTTCATCACTATCTGGACGCTCCACTTCAAGTTCAAATGACGTATACAGTCCGGGAATCACTTCCTGGTCTGAAAGAACAATCGGCGCACCGCCCAATGGTAATGAAATAATGGTGTTGTTCACTTCGATGTCCAAGGAGTCTTCGACACTCTCCAGTTCGAGTTCGTCAAGATGAATCTTGATCATGGTGATCACAAGCGAATCGGTGTTGCTCGTTTGTAATTTGGCCATATTCATGGCTGAACCTGACATGGTGACTTGCACATTCGGTGCTGTTTTCTTTGAATCGGTAACGCCACAAGCGGTAGCGACCAAAAGCAAAGGGATAATAACGTAGCGTTTCATGATGAATTGGTTTGATGATTGGTATTCGGAACGGCGTTCCACCCTCTATACCGCCGAAGCCACCAACCACCACCAGTCTACATCGATTTTTTTTATGCGTATGTTTGGGGATGGTGGAATTTCTGCTTCTCTCCCTCGCTTTCAACGCTTCTAGCGACTTGGATGATCATCAATTGGCAGAATCCATCCGGAAGGGAGACTCTGATGCGTTTCGAATCTTCTATGACAGGCATTACGATTCCATGTACCGATATCTGGTGAGTCGAGGCGCGGAAGGAGCCCATGCGGAGGACCTCATCCAAAAAGCGTTCATGATGATTTGGGAAAAACGTGAGGCCATCGATCCGTCCAAATCCTTGCGAGCCTATTTGTTCACCATCGGTTTCAGCAAATTCTTAAACGACCGGAAACGGGATGCGAAATCGACCGTGATGGAAGGTGATGATTGGCCACCGGTGGAAGGCCAATCTCCAGAAGACACCCTTCGATATCGCGAGTTACTAACCACCGTTCATGAGGCTGTGGAAGCCATGCCTGAAAAACGACGAATGGTCTTCGAACTCTGCTTTATGAAACAATACAGTTATCAGGAAGCCGCCGAGGCGTTGTCACTGAGTCGAAACACCATCGAGAATCATATGGCCGCCGCTTTGAAAGATGTTCGCGCGCGGGTTGGTGGTGGAGTGGGGGGTTGATGGTATGACAAGTATGAAATCTATTGCGCTCGTACTCGTCCTGTTCATTGCCGGGTGTTCCGTTCAGGAACCATCCCACTCTACTGTATTGGATGCGGTTGATCTGGACATCGCCACGCGAGTTGTAGCGGAGTCGCTCTCCGATCAGAACGACGGTGCCATTGCGGCTCTAACCGATGCGTTGACTCGAGTATCCGCTAACGGATTGGAGCGCCTTACCGGAACCGGACTACCGGATACGACAGGAACCAGTGGACGCGGTCAGGAAACCGATTTCATTTACTCATTCCAAGCTGACAGCGCCATCCATGAAGCGCAATTTTCTCGATCGGTGGTCAGAGTGGGATACGATAAATCCGTCAACATCCGCACCAGACATCGCTATGTGGAGTCAAGCGGTGTTCTTGAAGGAATTTTGTTCAGTGGGCTGCGTAGCGGAACCATTGCTACCGATCTTATGGCCAGTCATTTTACTCGGACTGATCAATGGGCTATCACTGGATTATCGCCCTCATCCGCCGTACTCACCATCGACGGTTGGCATCGGGGTGAAGGCACTATGGGGTCGGTTCGATACGTCATAGACATCCGATTCTTCAATATCACTATTGACCGAGCGCTTGCCATGGCTACCAAAAGTCTCTCACAGGGTGTGAACGGCTCCATGACCTACTCGGTAAGGCTCGAGCGTACCGATGTGGCCTCTCCCTTGGTGAAAACCTTAAATGGGACCGTTGAATTCAGAGGCGATGGAACCGCCCTCATGCGTTTCGGAACAACGATCAAAGCGCCAAGAACTCTGTCGGTGAATACAGGAAAACCTTTGGAAGAGGACGAATTCGAAGGCGTGGTCAGTCGCGTGGAAGATCGAGTCATTGTGCTGACGAATGGAGAACGAATTCGCATCCCGACGGACTCTGTGATTGATGAAGACAGTGAATTTCTCACATTGGCTGAAGTGGTTCAAGCTTTGGCAAACGGTATTCGAATAAGAGCCGAAGGCGACCTCACCGAATCATCCACCGATCAAAACAAGGTCGCGGAACTGGTCGAATTCGAAAACGATAGCGAAGACGACGAGGAGGACGATGATGCTGGGGAATGATGCGCTTGAACTGTACAGAAATGCGATGGACTCACGAGAAGGGGCGATCATTCCGCATGGAAAAGAACGGGTCTGGACGGTGTTATCTGAATCGATCCTGTTCGACTCTCCATCCATACCTATTTACAATCTTGGATGGTTCCGTGCCGCCGCCGCTGTGATGATTACTGCGACACTCGGACTCACGTTATGGTTTGCCGTTCCGCGCACCTCGGTTCTGGCCAGCACAGATGAGTCCATGGCATTGGTGACGTTAGAGGATGGGTCCACCATCCGCCTGCGTCCTGATTCCGAACTGCGCTCTCTCTCCCGCGGCTTCCGCACCCGATACCAACTCACAGGCGAAGCGTGGTTCGACATCACCCCTCAATCGAGCGGCTCGTTCGTGGTCGAAACCGCATCCGCCTCCGTGGACGTGCTTGGGACCCGATTCCTGTTCGGAGAACGCGGAAGAGGGGCCCGCGTCGTTCTGGCTGAAGGCCGCGTCCGATTCTCCGCCGCTGCCCAGCCCAGTGCTTCGGTACTCTTGGCTCCCGGCCAATCGTCTTCCATTGGAGGCGATGGGCGGCCCACTTCCCCCCAACCGATTGACATCGAAACCGAAACCGCATGGACCTCCGGATTTCTTCAGTTGAACGCCATGCCTCTTTCAGATATCGTGGCGGCTCTATCCGCCCATTATGGCGTGGACCTGATTCTTCCGGAAAACTGGGCATCCGAACGCATCGGAGGATCTCTTTCGCTCGAATCCCTGAATCAATCCCTCGATGAGTTGAATCGACTCCTTCCCGAGGGAATCGAAGTGCGACGCAAATGAGTCCATTTTGGTTGATGCTTCTTCTTTGGATCGCACCGCCGCGGCCGGCAGTGGAGGTGATCCGGGAGGTTGAAACCTCAACCGGTTATCGTTTTTTGTACCGTGAGCGACATATTCAATCCGTAAAGGTGGATGTTGACCCAGGCTCGGCCGATGCACTTGTTGCGCTGACTACCGCGCTTCGCGTCAACGGACTCACCGTCACCATCGATACGGCGAGAAGGATCGCTTATGTTTTGGAGGCTCCGAAATCGTCAACATCCGCCGCTCCTCTCCGGATCCGCGGACATGTGGTGGATGCGAACACGGGCGAACGACTGCCATACGCAACGGTTGGAACATCCTCGGCAACCGTTGGGGGCTCTTTCGACGTGCCCTTTCAAGATGAATTGCGTGTGAGTTACGTCGGCTATTCTCCTACAACCATCCCCATGCCGCAGGCCCAAGGAGATATCGACGGACTCACCATCCGTCTTGAACCCATTCCTTTTCGTTCGGAAGCCGTGATCGTGACATCCTTTCGAGATCTGTCGGGGCTTGATTCGGTCAGCGCTGGCTTTCTTCGTCGTGACCGCTTCGGAATCGGCGGAGG
>CAYPOI010000048.1:0-1449 GCA_964412365.1 uncultured Chitinophagales bacterium
GGTAAGCCGACGGCAACCCGATTGCCTGGATCCGGTGACCATTGCGGCCGGATTGTCTTTCAGCGTATACGTATAATGTAAGTCAGCCGATAACCGCCGTTTGGTCGTTTCTTGTTGGAAGTAAAATAATTTACTTCCAGTTCATCGAGCCCTATTCTGGAAATTCCGGAAATTATAGCTCAAACTGACCATCGCGAAGCGGGTGAGCACTTGCGAGCGGGTGTCGTCGATGTAACCATCGTTCACGCTGCGACGAACACTGTTGTTCTGAGCCAGAATGTCGTAAATGGTGAGTTTGACTTCAGCTGCGTTGTTTTCCAGGAATTTGTACCCGACCGCCGCATTCCAATACACGGTATTCTGATTGAAATCATCGCCCAATCCGGAGTAATGCGTGATGTTCAAATCTGAGTTGAGCAGAAAGCGTCCCTTCGGAAGGAAGTTGAATCGTCCGGATGCCCGACCCGTGTAATAGTTGTTGTTCACTCCGAGAGCAGCACCATTTTCAACGATCGAATAGGTCCCGAAATACGACAGGCTGAAATCCACTTGTGGACTGATGTTGCTGTTCAACGAGCTACCACCCGACAATCCCACCGTTTTGGCTTCGCTGCGCACACCGTTATCCAACGATGGTTGCATGGTGTAACTCACGCCTCCGTTTAAGCTCAGGTTGCTCTTGATGGTTTTGACCGGACGCGTGAAGTTCATGAAACTCCGCACATTCCAGGAATCGCCGATGTTGTCGGGGGATGTGAGTCGTGAACCAGCTCCCATCACGATACCCGGACGGATCAATGTGTCGCCCGTTGCGATAAAGGTGCGATTTCCGATGTAGTCGGTGATGTAGTTCACGTTGAACATCCCGAAAAAGAAGGTCGCTTTTTCCATGTTCGCTGACTGATAACGCAATGAGACATTGTTCGTGAACTGCGGATCCAAACCGGTGTTACCACCGCGAAGTTGAAGCGGATTGGTATTGTCTACCACATCCTGCAATTGGGTGGCCGATGGATTGCGCGTGCTTAACCGATAGTTCAGGTTGATGCTGGTTCCTTGCTTCACATTGTAACGTAAGAAGGCATTTGGAAGCAGATTGTGATAGACTTTGTCGGTCGTGGCCACGTAGGGAAACGTCTGCTCTCCATCCAATTTGGTGTATTGGTAGGTCAGATTCGTGTTGAAATTGATTTTCGGGTTGTTGTAGCGGAAGCCGGCTTGCGCACGATGCGTGGTGGTCAGGTTCACGTAGCGGCTTGTCAGATCGTTGTCCAGTACATCCGGGGTGTAGGCATCTCGATCGCTTCGGCTACGACTGAAACTTGGGTTGTACCCGGCCTGGAGTTGCATCCCTTCTCGGAGAGGCTCGGTGTATTGGACATCCGCCGAAAGGGTGTAATCCTGCGTGAGGATGTCGGTGTTCTGGTCTGTGAGTGTCGTGCGTGGGTT
>CAYPOI010000048.1:1549-16775 GCA_964412365.1 uncultured Chitinophagales bacterium
CGTCCGTTGATCCGGTGATTCAGGTTATCGGCTGAGCTTGTGGTGTTTTCCGAATACGTCTGATCGGAATTGATTTCGTTCAAGTACTGGCGCTCGAGCGATTCGGCGTTCGTGTTGTCAGAGAAATTGAGGAAGTAACTGGCGTTGATGCTGGTTTTGTTCTCGTTCATGCGGTCGATGTAGTTCAAGCCTAGGGAATGAACCGTATTGATGCCACCTTGCTGACCCGTTAAAAAGTTGGACGACGCGCCACCACCGCCACCACCGCCCCAACTCCTCCCACCACCGCCCATACGCCCTGTTTGCCCACCCCCTGTGTTGCCACTGGCTTGATTCACGCCGGAAAGGTCTTCACTGGAGAAGTTTTGCTGATTCAGATTGTTCGACATGCCGAGAAGGCTGACGCGTTTCGGTCCATTGAAATAGTTCACGTTACCGTTGCCCATGTAGCGGTTTTCAGTTCCACCGCTGGCGCTGCCGCGACCGAATCGACCCACATTCATGCCCGGACGCGTCACGATATTCAAGGCGCGGGAGGCGTTACCGTCATTGAAACCGGTGAATCGGGCTTGGTCGCTTTGTTGATCGAACATCTCCACTTGACCCACCATGTCGGCAGGCAGATTGCGTAAGGTCAGGGCCGCATCATCGCCGAAAAATTCTTGTCCATCCACCAGTACCCGGCGTACTTGTTCGCCTTGGGCTTGAATCTGCCCGTTTTCAACGGTGATGCCGGGAAGGCGCTTCACAAGTTCTTCTGCGGTGGCATCGGGATTCACTTTGATGCCGTCGGCGTTGTACACAACGGTGTCGCCCTTGACTTCGACTTCCGGACGAAGCCCTGAAATGGTGACTTCATCCAACTCAAGCGGATCCACCTTCATGAAAATCATGTTGCGTGAGAGATCTTCGCGCTGAACGGTTAGTGGGCGGGATTGGGGCACATACCCAACAAAGGTCACCTTCATGATGTAGTCGCCAGCGGCGACGCGGGTGAGTTCGAAGCGTCCATCGGCTGCGGCCGTTGTGGCACGGACGGGAGTCAGGGTGTCACTGGTCGCATACAAAATGACATTCGCGCCATTGAGGGGTTTGGGGCGCTGCGTGGGATCGGCCATCATTCGGGCTCGGATCTCCTCGGCGGTGCCTTCGGGTTGTTCCATGACGATACCTCGAATCGAGACACCTTGTGCAGAAAGAGTTGTGATGAACCCTGTAAGGAGGGTAAAAAGGATGACGGAGATTAGGCGCATAGGTAGATTCATGGTGCAATAGACGCTCATCACAACGTATCCGTTGTGTGAACGTTCACGCCTTTACATCCTTTAATAATCAGGCCACGCCGAGATCCACCATGATGGCGTCGATCTTGGCATCCAATGCCGCCGAAACCGCCTCGAATTGGGCCTTAGAGGCCAACTCGCCACGTACGCTGCAATAGAACTTGATCTTGGGCTCGGTTCCTGACGGACGCGCCGAAATCACACTTCCATCCTCCAAAATGAATTGAAGAACGTCCGATTTTGGAAGGTCAATCGGAACCACGGTTCCGGTGGTCATGTCGCGTTGCGAACGGGTGGTGTAGTCTTTGAGGATGGAGACCTTCACACCTCCGAGGCGGGTGGGAGTGGTTTCGCGGAAGCCGTTCATCATGGCGATGATCTCTTCGGCGCCGGCTTTCCCTTTTTTCGTGATCGAGACGAGTTTTTCCTTGTAGTAGCCGTAACGGATGTACAAATCGAGCAATCCGTCGAATAAGGAACTTCCGTTGTCTTTGTACCAAGCGGCCATTTCGGCGATCATGGCGGAGGCCACCACAGCGTCTTTGTCGCGGGCATGATCACCCACGAGGTAGCCATAACTTTCCTCGCCACCGACAACGAACGTGCGTTTTCCTTCATTGGCGGTCATCAACGCACCGATGAATTTGAATCCGGTGAGCACATTCGGACACGGAACATTGAACGATTCCGCGATCCGATCCATCAGATTCGACGTGACGATCGTTTTCACCACATATTGGTTGCCATCCAGTTTTCCGGCAGACTGCCAGGCCTGAAGCACATAATGCATCAGCAAACTTCCGGTTTGATTTCCATTCAGAAGGACCCACTCGCCGCGATGGTCTTTCACCGCGATGCCCACACGATCGGCATCGGGATCGGTGGCCATCACCAGATCGGCATCCGTTTCCTTCGCTTTTTTCAATGACAGCGTGAGGGCTTCGTGCTCCTCGGGATTCGGGTACACCACCGTCGGGAAGTTGCCATCCATCGTGCATTGCTCTTCCACCAAAATCACATTGGTGAATCCGAATGCCTTGAGGGCAGGGGGGACGGATGGGAATCCGGTGCCGTGGATCGGGGAGAACACGATTTTCAGATCGTGCTGGCGTTGGATGGCATCTTTGGAAATGGATTCTTGCGCGATGCGGGATATATACTTGTCATCCATTTCGGTTCCGAGCGGATGGATGAGGGATGGGTTGCGAGTCCATTTCACATCACTCACGCTGTTGATTTTGCCGACTTCCGCCACCACGTTTTTGTCGTGAGGGGAGATAAGCTGACCGCCATCGTTCCAATAGGCTTTGTATCCGGAATATTCCTTCGGATTGTGGGATGCGGTAAGCATCACGCCGCTATGGCACCCAAGCTCGCGGATAGCATAGGAGAGTTGCGGGGTCGGACGAAGTTCATCGAACAGATACACCAGGATGCCGTTCGCGCTGAACACATCCGCCACGATGTTGGCGAAGGGTTTGGCGTTGTTCCGGGAATCGTGAGCGATGGCGACTTTGATCTGCACGCCCGGGAAACTTTGCTTGAGGTAGTTGCTCAGTCCTTGGGTGGCCATACCCAGCGTGTAGCGGTTGATGCGGTTCGACCCGACACCCATGATCCCACGCAGGCCACCGGTGCCGAATTCAAGGTCGCGGTAGAAGGCGTCGGTGAGGTCGGTCCAAGCTTGACGCTCGATGAGGCCACGGATCTCCGTCTTCGTGGCGGTATCGAAATCGCCATTGAGCCAATTGTTGACGTTTGCTTGGGTTGTTGGGTCTAACATGATTGTTAGTCGTTTGTTGTTTTTTGTTCGTTGTTCGTTGTTCGTTGTAGTCTCAGCGGCCGAAGTCGTCTTGAACACGGACGATGTCGTCTTCATCGGATGGATGATTCGCATCGGTATGTTGCCAGATCTCGGCGACAATGCCCCATTCGTCCACACCTACCAATCGATGTCGCTCGCCTTGCTTCAGACTTACGTGAGAACCCAATGGGAGCGGCCGTTGTGGCGTCTGCTCGTCGGAATCACTGATCACAATCGCCGCATTGCCTCCGATCACGGTCCAGATTTCCGAGCGGCGATGGTGGTATTGCCACGATAGGCGCGCGTTCGGCGCCACGATGAGGATTTTCGGGCTGAGCTTCGAGAATCCGGCGAAATCGGCCACATTCAGGTGCGGAAAGTAGGTTTGGATGAACTGGGGCGCTTGGGCTTCATCCACATAATAAAAACCACCCCAAGGTCGAGCATCATCCATGAAGGTGGCGCGGAAGCCCTGATTGTTCAGGTAGTCCTTCACAGCGGAAAAGACAGATGATTTGGGCGTCGATGTTGGGAAGGATAGTGACATGACGAAAAATAAGGCTAAAAACTGAGGATGAAATCGATTTGGGCGAGCTCGTCGCTGGTAAACGCGGTGTTCTTGGTGCCGCCGATGCAATCGTCGATCTGAGCTGTGCTGCTTGCGCCGATCAGGACGGAGGTGACGCGGGGTAACCGCAACAGCCACGCGATGGCCATTTGGGCCAGGGTCTGACCACGGTTGGCGGCCACGTCGTTCAGTTTCTGCAATTTGCCGATGAGCTCGGTTGTGATGCGGTCTTTTTTTAGACTTCCGTAGGATTTCGTGACGCGCGAGGTCGACGGTATGCCATGGAGGTATTTGTCGCTAAGCAGGCCTTGTGCCAAGGGTGAGAAGACAATGAAGCCGATATCGTCTGTGTCCAGCTGGGCGAGCAATCCGTCTTCGACCCAGCGATCCATCATGGAATATCTCGCCTGATGAATGATGCACGGCGTTCCAAGGTCTCTAAGGATGGATGCGGCTTGAGCGGTCTTATCTGCCGGATAGTTTGATATGCCCGCATACAAGGCTTTTCCACTACGAACGGCTTGGTCCAGAGCCATCATGGTTTCTTCCATCGGCGTTTCAGGGTCGGGTCGATGTGAATAAAAAATATCCACATAATCCAAGCCCATGCGCTTCAGGCTCTGGTCGAGGCTGGCCAGGAGGTATTTGCGCGAGCCGAACTCGCCATAGGGTCCGGGCCACATCAGATATCCCGCTTTCGTGCTGATGATCAATTCATCTCGGTAGGGGAGGAAATCTTGTTTGAGTAAGATTCCGAAGTTGGATTCGGCGGAGCCGGGCGGCGGACCATAATTATTCGCCAGGTCGAAATGTGTGATCCCGGCATCGAACGCACGTCGAAGCATGGATCGAGCCACTTCAAAGGAGTCATACTCTGTTCCGAAATTCTGCCAGAGTCCGAGGGAGACTTCGGGAAGTTTGAGTCCGCTTCGACCGGTGCGACGGTATGCGAGGTGTTCGTAGCGATCGGTGGCAGCGGTATACGGACTCATTGGCTTGGGCTTGAACAAGTTAAAAGTTGTCTTCCAAGGTACTGAAATCCGTGCCTTTTGTATCTTGAAAGGTGTCATATCCACTTTAAGAATTCCGATCTATGCGTTCATTTTTCGTGATCCTGTTGATGTTGTTCGTGGCGCTTCCTGCCCGCGCCCAAGACATCCCCACGATCTTATCCCAAATCAGCGCCGATTCCATCCGCGCTTCCGTCCATACCTTGGTTGGGTTCCATACACGACATACACTTTCCGACACCTTGAGCGATTCGACCGGCATCGGTGCAGCCAGGCGATGGATCTACAACACGCTTAAACGATATCCGCTTGAGGTCTCCTACCATCGCTTCACTCAACCCCCAAGCCGGCGCATTCCCGACGCCGCGGACATAGTGAATATCGTGGCCGTCTTACCCGGTACCGCGCCCGCCTCCGCAAACCGCATTCTCGTGGTCAGCGGACATTATGATTCCATCTGCGGCTCCCAATCCGATGTCGATTGCTACGCCCCAGGCGCCAACGACGACGCCTCCGGCACGGCGGCCGTCATGGAACTGGCTCGCGTGATGTCGAATTACCAATTCGATGCGACAATCGTTTTTATGGCGGTGGCCGGCGAAGAGCAAGGCTTGTATGGCGCCCATGGATGGGCGGCCGATGCGGTTCGAGACAGCCTCGACATCCAAGCCATGTTCACGAACGACATCATCGGCAGTCCAACCGCCGATGATGGACGCCAAGAGCCGTATCGCGTTCGTCTGTTCGCCGACGGAATCCCGCCGCTCCGCGAAAATTCGGTTATGGTTCAAGCCTATCTGCGCACGGGTGGCGAAAACGATCTTCCATCACGCCAACTGGCGCGGCATATCGTCGAGGTGAACAAAACGCATTACCCCGAGATGCATGTCGACATGATTTATCGCCGCGACCGCTACCTGCGTGGCGGCGACCATATCGCGTTTCTGGAGAAAGGCTTCGCGGCGGTCCGCTTCAGCGAACCGAACGAGAATTATCGACATCAGCACCAAAATGTGAGGGTGGAAGACGGTGTTCAGTACGGAGATTTGCCGGAATTCGTGGATGTCGAGTACATCGCGCGCGTGGCGAAAGTGAACGCCGTGGCCTTGGCTGCCACCGCGAACGCGCCCGCATCCCCGAAGAATGTGCGGATGGAACTTCGTTCGCTCACAAACAACACGACCATCCGTTGGGCGGCGAACACCGAGCCGGATGTATCTGGGTATCGCATCGTATGGCGCGAGACCACATCACCCGTGTGGCAGCATCATCAAAATGTCGGGTTGGTGACCGAAGCGACCATTCCGCTGTCGAAAGACAATTACATTTTTGGTGTGCAGGCGGTGAACCGCAGGGGGTTCGTTTCACCGGCCGTATATCCTTTGCCATAATCCTTACCTTGCGTGATGAAACATCTGTTACGACCTTTTGGCCTTTTCCTATCTCTTTTAGTCGGAATATCGACAGCAGGCGCGCAAACTCCGATCGGCGGGAGTTTGTCCGATTCGGAGCTTAGAACCTACCTCAAAGACAATTATTACGTCATTACAAGCCTTGGGTATACCACAGCCCGTGATCGGATGTATGGACAAATCGACAACGTGAACGGTCGCGTCACGTGTGTTTACTCCGGGTATTCGAAAATCGGATCTACCAGGGCTCAAATGAATGATACCACCGGCGTTGGTGTCGTACAGATCAATGCCGAGCATACGTGGCCGCAATCGTTGTTCAGCAGTACGGAACCGATGCAAAGCGATATCCATCATTTGTATCCGACGTGGGCCAGTCCGAACAGCTCTCGAAGCAACAACCCCTTCGCTCAGATCGACGACAATCAAAGCTCCACATGGTTTGGCGGATCGTATCTGAATCCCATATCCACCAGCATCAAACCCGGCACGGATGTCATCCATTTGTATTCCCAATCGTCGGGTGGCAAATTCGAACCCCGCGCCGACCACAAAGGGGATGTGGCCCGCACCATGTTTTACTTTTGGACCATGTATTCGGCTCATCCTTCCATCGTGGCGCAGAATTCCGTGAACGTCAATTTCTTTGAAGGCATGAAGGCCGTGCTGTACGCCTGGCACAGGGCTGATCCGGTGGACGCAAAGGAACTGAACCGCACGAACGCCATCGCTAGCTACCAGGGCAAGCCGAATCCCTTCATCTTGGATTCGACGCTGGTGCGCCGTGCGTATTTCCATGTGGCGACGTCCATCGAATCGAATAAACAACTTCCGAACTCGTTCATCGTGTCGTCCGCGTATCCGAATCCGTTCAATCCCCAGACATCGGTCAGCGTGGATCTTCCTTCATCTGCCCATTTGACCATCGGATTGTTCGATGTGATGGGTAGGGAGGTGAGGTCGGTCGCATCCGGATCGTATTCGGCTGGAATGCATACGATTTCGGTGGATGGCGCCGGATTGGCCTCGGGCGTGTATTACATCCAAGTGATGTCGGCCGAGCAACGGAGCGTCGTCCCTGTACTTTTGCTTAAATAGTCGTAAATGAAACGATACTTGACCTACCGCTGGATTTTGCTCGCCCTTGGGATGGTTACCCTCGTGACGCTCACGGGCATGAACGTGTACAACCTGGTTAGCTTGGAACGCACCACCGTTGAAGCGAACCGCGACGGTCAGCGCACAAAAGTGCTTGAGTTCACCTCCTCCGTGTTCAACCGGTTTTCGCCAGCGGTTCGCATTTTCTGGCCATTGAACATCGAAGGCATGCACGAGCAATGGTCTGCCAATGGAACCATGCCCGATGAGTTTTTGGACGTGCTGGCCACAGTGTCGGCCGACTCCATGTATTCTGCCATCTATTTCGCTCCAGGTTCGTTCTCGTCGTGCTTGGAGAACGGTCAGATATACAAATTCGATCCGGTCAGCGGGGATTTGGTGCGCACATCCGACGCCCCGAAAATCGTATGCGATGGCATCGGACTGATCCGAACCCGCACCAACATGCTGTTGGATGAATATCGATTCAATACCAAGCGGTTGTTCGATGCGAACCGCACGATGAACGTGGCCTTCATCAACCATCGCGGACACGGAATCGTCGGGTATGTGAGTTATGTGATCAACCAAGAGTACATGAGCAAAACCTATCTGCCGCAGGAATTGGCCATTCATTTCGGGTCGAAGGCGGAATCGGGCATGTCGGTTTGGGTCTATGATTGGCTTCGTGGCGAAGTGGTGGTCACGAACGCACCCAACATGGAATACGATCGCCGCAACATCACCATCAGTCAACGCTTTCAAGATATTCTCGATACGTGGACGGTTGGCGCCACGTTCGATGAAACCATCGTGATGGCCGCATCCACCGATTCGCTCATCAAGAATCTGGCCGTGATGGGTATCGTGGTTCTATTGCTCATCCTGTCTATCGTCTTCATTTTCATCCTGGCGCAAAAAGAGCGCGAATTATCCATGAGGCAAGCCGGTTTTCTGGCCAATGTGACCCACGAGCTGAAAACGCCGATCGCGGTGATGCAAGCTGCCGGCGAAAATCTGGCGGATGGACGCGTGACCGACCCTATCCGCCTCAAAACATACGGGGATCACATCTATACCGAAGCCATTCGCCTACGCAAGATGGTCGATAAGCTGTTGGATGTGGCCAAAACGGAATCCGGTCAAATGACTCTTCAAAAGAGCAAGGTGGATGTGGCTGGCATTGTCCATCAAGTGTTAGCGGCTCACCGTCATTTGTTCCAAGAAATGTCTGTTGAGCCGGAGGTTGAGGTGTCTAGCTCGCTTCCGAACATCTTGGCCGATATCGATAGTCTGGACACCATCCTTTCGAATCTCATCGAAAACGCGATCAAATACAGCGGGAAAAAACCATATTTGGCTGTTCGTGCCCATGAGGTGGGGAACGCGGTAGTGATCGAAGTGGAAGACAAAGGGCTCGGCATCGCACCAGAGCATCAGAAACTGGTGTTTGAGAAATTCTATCGCGTCGAAGACACCCTCACCGCTCGCACCAAAGGCCACGGACTCGGCTTGTCGATCGTCAAAACCATGACCGAACTGAATGGGGGTTCTGTCGCGTTGAAGTCGACACCCGGCAAAGGCTCTATATTCCAACTGACCTTTCCAGCGATGACCGAGTCCCAATCGAATCGAGAACCTCAAAACCACCTATCGTATGCCCATTAAAACGAAGACCGTCATGATTGTCGAAGACGAGCCAAGCTTGATCTTCACGTTGCGCGACACCTTGGAAAGCGAAGGATATGATGTGGTTGTGGTAGAAGACGGTACTTTGGTGATGCCGGCAGTGGCTGAAACCAAGCCCGATCTGATGATCTTGGATCTGATGTTGCCTGGTCGTAGCGGATTTGACATCTGCAAAGACCTGCGCGACAAGAAAATCACCTTTCCGATCATCATGCTCACCGCACGCGATCAGGAGATCGACAAAGTGACAGGACTGAACATCGGCGCGGATGATTACATCACCAAGCCCTTTGGAGTGAAAGAGCTCCTGGCCCGCATCCAAGCCAGATTGCGTCGGGCGAACAGCTATTCGATCACAGGGCCGATGGACGTGATCACGCTCGGACCTATCCGTATTGACTTGAGCGAAGCCATTGTGGTTCGGCCGGATGGGGAACAAGATTTGACCACGCGGGAGGTGGAGTTGATCCGCTATCTCGTGGCTCGCGCCAACGAGCCAATTTCGCGCGACGACCTGCTCGAGCAGGTCTGGCGGTATGAGTACAGCACCAATACGCGCACCGTCGACGTGCACATTTCGAAGCTCCGTTCGAAGATCGAAATCACCCCGGAAGACCCGAGATACCTCGTCACCTTGCATGGTGTGGGGTACATGATGAAGTTGAATTAAAATTATTTTCCTTAATGAAAGCGCTTTTTTCAATAGTATGCCTCATTAAGTAAATTAAAGAGGTGCAATCGCTTAAAAATAAATTGACATAGACCTGAAATAGCTTAATCTTTGTGAAACCAAATCTCAATTTCACGGAGTCAGTATGTTCAAATATGTCAAAGCGATCCTCATCATCATCTTGCTGGTGCTGGGAGCCCAACTGGTCAGCGGGCAGACGCCAACCGATAGTCTCGCCGTCGTCGAAACCGTAGAAGCCGTCGAAGACGTCGTAGCCGAAGACGCATCCTTCAGCAGCTACGAAGAGTTCCAATCCTCACCTGGATTCGTCAAGTTCATCATCGATAACCTCTGGGTCTTGCTTTCCGCCTTTCTCGTGTTCATCATGCACCTTGGCTTCGCCTCGGTCGAAAGCGGGATGAACGCTGCCAAGAACACCGTGAACGTGATTTACAAGAACATCTTCACATTGTGTGCGGGGATCATCACCTACGCCATCATCGGTTTCGCGCTGATGTACCCTGGCGATTTCTATATCATTCCGGGCGTTCTTGGTTTCGCCGGATTCGGAATCGGGTTCGATGCCGCCTCGCCTGCGGACTACCTGACCTCCAATTATCATGCGAGCTACACCATCTGGACCGATTTTCTCTTCCAGGCGATGTTCGCCGCCACCGCCGCCACGATCATTTCAGGTGCGGTTGCCGGACGCATCAAAATGCCGGCCTACATGTTGTATGCGGCCTTGATTGTAACCTTCGCGTATCCAATCACAGGCAGCTGGCAGTGGGGCGGTGGATGGTTAAGCGAGCTGGGTTTCCATGATTTCGCCGGATCCACATTGGTCCATGCCGTCGGTGGTGCTGCCGCTCTGGTCGCCGCTTGGGTCCTGGGTCCGCGTATCGGTCGATACAGCGCGGATGGGAAAGTGAACGACATGCCCGGCCATAGCTTCCCATTGGCCACCATCGGTGTCTTTCTTCTGTGGTTCGGATGGTTCGGCTTCAATGGCGGTTCCGTGCTGAGCGCCGATCCTGCCGCCATCTCCTTGGTTCTTGTGAATACCGCTCTTGCTGCCGCTGCGGGCTCTCTTGCCGCCATGGCAACGGCTACCTTCACCGTACATAAGTTGGATGCGCCTCAAGCCCTGAACGGCATATTGGCCGGACTCGTGGGAATCACAGCCGGTGCGGATGCGGTGATGCCGGGTCAGTCCATTGTGATCGGCGCCATCGCCGGCATTCTTGTGGTACTTGCCGTGATCGGCATCGACAAACTCAAAATCGATGATCCAGTAAGCGCCATCGCCGTGCACCTGGTCTGCGGTATCTGGGGTACGCTTGCCGCTGGCATCTGGGGCGAAGGCAAAGATCTCATGGCCCAATTGATCGGCACCACCTCGGTCGTGGCCTTCACCATCGTGTTTGCCCTGATCGCCGTATATCTCGTGAAATTCACTCTCGGATTGCGCAGCGACGAAAGTGTGGAACGGATCGGTGCGGATGTGTCCTACCACGGAAATCCAGCCTATCCCGATTTCGTAAGTAAATAAAAAAACGGAAGCCGAACCGTTGCAGCGGTCGGCTTCCAATGTGCGGATCCCATCAAATAGAAGCTTCAACAAAACCCATCACACCGAAAGGTACATCATGAAACTCAATTTCAAAAGACTCCTCGTCTCATCCATCTTCTCGATCCTCGTTCCGATTCTGGCACACGCTCAAGTCGATATCACCACCTCTGTTATGAGCCGCTACAACTGGCGCGGGACTGATTTCGGAGGATCACCCAGCATCCAGCCATCCTTTTCTTACACGGCTGGAAATCTCAGCGTCGGACTCTGGGGTGCCTATGCCACCAATGGCAATCCTGCCGGTACGGAAATCGACATCTATGCGAGTTATTCTCTTGGCGATTTCAGCATCATTCTGACTGATTACACCTTCCCCGATGCGGCTCCGGGTGCGTTCTTGGACGGCGAAGGGCATTTCCTTGAAGTCGGGTTGGCTTATGCGAGCGAGTCGATTCCCGTCACCGCATTCATCGGAGCATTCGTCTTGAATGACGACGACAATTCGATTTACGGCGAGCTCGGCTACAGCTTAGGGGATGTGGGATTGTTCTTGGGCTTCACCCCGGCAGGAACGGCCATGTATGGCACCGGCAAAGCGGGCATCGTGAACACCGGATTATCTTACAGCAAACCTCTTGTGATCAGCGAAAGTCTGACCATCTCACTTGATAGCAAATTTGTTGTGAATCCATATGCGAAGAACGGATTCTTGCTATTCGGATTCAGCCTGTAAACGGCAATAAACTCTGGCGAAGACCTGGGGCTAGTCGCAAGCCCCAAGCAACACAAATGCCCCGTTGATCACGGGGCATTTGCTTTTTGTATGGCCTCGAGCCGATCCCAAAAGGCTTTTTCCCGGCCCTGATCCCCAGCCTGATACCAGTTCCCCTTCACCTTGTCCGGCAGATAGGCCTGCTTCACCCAGTGATAGGGATAATCGTGCGGATACTTGTACTCTTTCGAGGCGTTCTGCCGATTCAGATACGTGGTTTCGAGCTTTGACGCGGTTTTGTCGCGCATCGGAGGCGGGACCTTCCCCACGCCAGCGGTTCGGACGTTTTCGATCACCTGGAACACTGCGCCCGCGCTGTTGCTTTTCGGAGCGAGAGCCAAGTACAAGCACACATGCGACAAGAAATACCATCCTTCCGGCATGCCGACGCGTTCGAACGCATCCTGGCCAGATACCACGAGACTGAGCGCGAAACTGTCCGCAAGTCCGATGTCTTCCGAGGCGAAAATGAGCATCCGTCTGAATAGGAACATCGGATCTTCACCGCCTTCGAGCATGGCCGTCATCCAATACAAGGCCGCATCCGGATCGGATCCTCTGAGTGATTTGATGAAGGCCGATGCGTAATGATAGTGCTCGTCGCCGGTTCCATCATATCGAACCGCCCGTTTCTGGATGGATTCTTGCGCCGTGTCGAGCGTAAAATGCCGCGATCCATCGTCTGTGATCGGAAGTGTTCTCGCGGCAAGATCAAGGGCATTCAGAGCGTTTCGGATGTCGCCTCCGGCATAGTCCGAGAGATGGGCAAGGGCATCGGCATCGGCGATGAGATTCATGGCGCCCAATCCGCGTTCTTTGTCCGCGATGGCCGCTTCAAGCAATAGAATGATGTCTTCTTTCGAGAAGGGATGCAGTTCGAACATCTGGCATCGCGACAGTAACGGGCCGACCAGCGAGTAGAAGGGATTCTCCGTGGTCGCGCCGATGAGCGTCAGCAATCCCGATTCAACATGCGGCAGGAGGGCGTCTTGCTGGGCTTTGTTCCAGCGATGGATCTCATCCACAAACAGAATGGTCTGCTTGGCGTCGAGGCGGCCCCGGTTGTCTTTCGCATCGCTCACGACTTGACGGAGTTCTTTCACGCCATCCAGAACGGCGTTCAAGGTCACGAATCGGGCGTTCATTTCGGCTGCAACGACCAGGGCGAGCGTGGTCTTTCCCGAGCTCGGCGGACCGTAGAAGATCATCGACCCCATCACCTTGCTTTCAATCGCGCGACGCAGGAGTTTTCCCGGTCCAAGCACATGCTCCTGACCAATATATTCGGCCAGTTTCCGAGGCCGCATCCGCGTGGCGAGGGGAGAGGTCACAACGGCAGGTTGTCGTGCTTCTTACGTGGTACGGTATCGACTTTCGTTTGAATCATGTCGAACGCGCGGATGAGTTTCGTGCGCGTTTCGGATGGCAGAATCACATCATCGATGTAGCCTCGCTCGGCGGCACGGTACGGATTTTCGAATTTCTCTTTGTAGCTGGCTTCCAATTCGGCTTGCTTGGCTGCCGGATCCGCCGCTTTCGAAATCTCCTTCTTGAAGATGATTTCAACCGCGCCTTTGGTCCCCATCACAGCGATTTCGCCGGTCGGCCACGACACATTGTAATCGGCGCGGATGTGTTTCGAGTTCATCACATCATAGGCGCCACCATACGCTTTACGGGTGATGACGGTCACTTTCGGTACGGTCGCTTCACAAAAGGCATACAACAATTTCGCGCCATGTTTGATGATGCCACCCCATTCCTGGTCGGTGCCAGGTAAGAATCCCGGAACGTCTTCAAACACCACAAGCGGAATATTGAACGCATCACAGAAACGGACGAATCGGGCGCCTTTGACGGATGCGTTGATGTCCAAACAACCGGCCAGACACATCGGCTGATTGGCTACGATTCCGACGGCACGTCCGTCGAGACGGGCAAATCCGACAACCAGGTTTTCGGCATAATCCTTATGAACCTCGAAGAACGATCCCCCATCCATCACACCACCGATCACCTCTTTGATGTCGTACGGCTTGTTCGGATGATCTGGAATGATGGTATCCAATTTGGCAGCCAGTGCGGGATCGGCAGCTTTCGAGGGTTGCATCGGCACTTTTTCTTCGCAGTTCTGCGGGATGTAGGTGAGCAACTCACGTAGCTGATGCAGGCAATCGGCATCGTTTGCGGATGTGAATTGCGCCACGCCCGATTTCGTGCTATGCGCCGAGGCACCGCCCAGGGCTTCGGAGGAGACTTCTTCATGGGTCACGGTTTTCACGACGTTCGGACCCGTCACAAACATGAAGCTTGTGGTTTCCACCATGAAGATGAAATCGGTAATGGCTGGCGAGTAGACGGCACCGCCTGCGCAGGGTCCCATGATGGCCGACAGTTGCGGAATGACCCCGCTCGCCATTGAGTTACGCCAAAAGACTTCGGCATACGCGCCAAGAGAGACCACACCTTCTTGGATGCGGGCACCACCTGAATCATTCAATCCGATGATGGGAACACCGTTTTTCAGGGCCAAATCCATGATCTTGCAGATTTTTTCGGCATGCGCTTCGGCCAATGAGCCGCCCAATACCGTGAAATCTTGGGAAAACACATAGACTGGTCGGCCATGGATCTTACCGAAACCGGTAACAACCCCATCTCCCGGGAATTTTTGCTTATCCAGGCCGAAATCGGTGCTGCGATGGGCCACGAGCTGTCCGATTTCCTCGAATGAGCCTGCATCCATCAATAATTGAATGCGTTCTCGTGCGGTCAGTTTACCGGATTCATGTTGCTTGGCGATGCGGTCGATCCCACCGCCAACCAGTGCGGTTTCGCGAAGATCGATCAGGGCTTGGAGTTTGGCTTCTCTCGACATAGTGCGTTTAAGTATGTTCCACGAAATAGGTTTGAATGCGGTCTAAGAACAGAACCGCATCGTCGCTGTACAGATCCACCCTGTTGCGGTCCAGGATTTCTTTTTTGATATACCGGCCCGCTTCGGCATAGGTATCGTACTTGGCGATATCCATGATGGCGGCAACATAGGCGTTCTCATCGCCCCCGAACAAGGAATCGATGACATCCGACTTGATGTCGGCCATCAGTTCAAACACGCGTGCGGAACGTGGGTCGTCTTCCGCGTCTTGGCTGTATAAATTGATAAGAGGTTCTGCTTCTGGTTCAGGCTCCGTATCCAAAACGAACGCCGGAACGCTCGGAGATACGATGGCCTCTTCCTCAGGGGCGAATCGTTTCCAAATCGGAACTGGCTCATCAATGACGTCTTCCGCTTCAGTCTCTGATTCAACAATTTCTTCTACTTCGGAAACCTTCATCATTTCATC
>CAYPOI010000048.1:16875-19314 GCA_964412365.1 uncultured Chitinophagales bacterium
CTTCATCTACTTTCATCACGTCATCATCTTCAAATGAAGGTTCTTCCTCCTCATCGCTGAAAGGCTGCGACAAGAACTCGATGAGCATCGATTTACTGATGGATGCGTCCGATGCGGCGAAAGCCCGAGATTCGGATTTCATGCCCCGATCATTGAAAAAGCGGGCGAGCAGATCGGCATCCACGCCGGTCGGCATCAACTGGAACAGGGGAGAAAGTAGTTGACCCCAATTCAATGCGGTATAATTTTCGGTGAGTTTGTCATCCACGGCTTTGATGATGCGGGACGCTTCCGATTTCGAGAGTTGATCCAGTTTTTTGCGGTCGCAATAGCGCACCAGGGAGATCAGCAACGTCGGGTACACGCCCGTTTTGCCCACGCGGGATGCGAGCTGATCGCGGCTCAGGGTGTCCAGCGATCCATATAAATAGTCGGGAATGGACGTGCGAGGCTGCGATAGAAGATCCAGCAGATCTTCGATGCAGGTTTCCAAAACGGGCTGGATGTAGGATATCGGAATCCGGGTCTCGGCACGGATGGCATCCAGAAATTGTCCCCAAGCATCTTGCACCGAATCGGCATGCATGTTGGCCCAGTCGCTGGACGGAAGGGAGACAGATTCGGCCAAATTGTGCTCCAATTCGACTTTGATGCGGGCCACAAGAAACGATGGGTAGCCGGCTTGAAGGAGGTCGTCGGGGGTGAGGTAAGACAGATCGTCCGGAAGCTGCCCGATCAGCGTTTCCACGATGGTTTGCATTGCGTTTGGCATGATAGAATATACAACCTTGGTGTGTACCTTTGGAGCGTTATGTGGCGGCTCAAACTCACCAATCTCACTCATTCGTACGGGCGACATCCCGTATTCCCCCCGATCCATTTCGATGCGGATGTCAGTCGTTTGGGCATCTCCGGACCCAATGGCGCCGGTAAATCAACCCTGATGTCAATCCTCGCGGGATTGATCGAGCCCTCGCATGGTTCCGTCTTTTGGGCTGAGAATTCCCATCCCGTTTCCATGACAGACCTGCGCGCTCGAATCGGATTCGCAGGTCCCTATCTGGGGTTGTACACGGAACTCACGGTTCGTGAAAATCTCCGATTCATTTGCGACCTTCATGGGTTGGATGCGGCTTGCATCGACTCCGTGGCAGAGCAATTGGAGATCATGACCGCACTCGATCAGCGGGTGGGGGCGTGTTCGTCGGGTCAGCAACAACGGGTACGCTTGGCCACATCCATCATCCATCAACCAAAGGTACTTTTCCTGGATGAGCCCGGCACGAATCTCGATGAATCCGGACTCGCCATCGTGGCTTCGATCGTAAGCGACTGGCCTGGACCCGTCGTCATCGCCAGCAACCAACCCACAGAACTAGAGTGGTGCCACGAAACGTTGTACGTGGGACTAGAGACGTAGCTCAATGCAAGCATTTAAAATTTAACATTTAAAATTTCCATGACTCAAGATCAACGTCTCGCCCACAATCTCCTTCATAACAGCGTTAAGCTTCAGGCCGGAGAGAATATCATGATCCAATTGGCCGGACTGAACGGAATTGGCTTGGTCCGCGCATTGGCCGAAGAAGTAAGGAGAATCGGGGCGCATCCCTTTTTTGAAATTCAAGACACCGAAACGCAGCGGATTTTATTGGAAGCGGGGGATGCGGAGTATTGGCAGCGTCAGACCCAAGTCGATGCCCTTCCATTGATGAAACAGATGCAGGCGTTCATCGGCATCCGGGCGTCGCAGAATATCTATGAGTCGGCGCAGGTCGGAAAAGCGCAGAACAAAGCGTTTGCGGATGAATTCCTTACGCCGGTCCATTTCAAACAACGGGTGAATCATACTCGGTGGTGCATCTTGCGGTATCCATCCGACGCCTTCGCGATGAATGCGAAAATGCCCACATCCCGCTTCGCCGATTTCTTCTATAAGGCCTGTCTGTTGGATTACAGCAAGTTGGAGGCGGCGATGCGTCCGCTCGAAGAGATGTTGCGGAAGGGAAAGGAGATTCATCTGAAGGGGGAGGGCACGGATATCCGGTTCTCCATCGAAGGGCAGAACTGGGTGCCGTGTTTTGGCAGTCATAACATTCCGGATGGCGAACTGTTCACATCCCCCATACTGGATTCCGTGAACGGCCGCATCCGCTACGCGCCGTCAGTGTATCAGGGTAAACCGTTTGAATTCGTTGAATTGCAGGTGAAAGATGGCGTTGTGGTGGATTTCGATTCGTCGAACAATGCGGCGCTTCGCGATATTTTGGACACGGATGAGGGAGCGCGGCGCTTCGGGGAATTCAGCTTCGGCACCAATCCGATCATCGAATCGCCGATGTACGATATTCTCTTTGATGAGAAGATTTACGGCTCGAACCACCTCACCTTAGGGCAAGATTACGAGGAGGCGGCCAACGGCAACACCAGTTCCATCCA
>CAYPOI010000049.1:0-19040 GCA_964412365.1 uncultured Chitinophagales bacterium
AACTCATATCTGTGCCTGTGACGCTCGCTGATGTTCGCCGATCCGTAGGCGCGGAAGGCGTTCGTCCCCGCTTCCAGATCGCAAGCGAATTTCCCTAAGCGCATGGTGCCGCCTTTGTCGGTCACCAATTTCTGTTCAGCCATGATGTCGATCACAGGATGCGGCGACGACTCATCAAACTCCGTGCTGTTCGCATCCGCCAACCCGCACACATTCCGTGCGAATTCGATCACCGCGCATTGCATGCCCAGACAGATTCCAAAAAACGGAATGCCCTTCGTGCGCGCATGATGAACCGCGGCGAGCTTGCCGGAAATTCCGCGTCCGCCGAAGCCCGGTGCCACAAGAATCCCGCTCACATCACCCAAGGTTTTGGCTACGTTCTCATCCGTCAGGTCGTCGCTTTGCACCCATTTCAGATTCACGCGGGCATCATTCACCGCTCCGGCGTGGATGAAGGCTTCCACGATGGATTTGTACGCATCGTGATGTTCCACATACTTCCCGACCAAGGCGATATCGACCGATTTCGACGGATTCACCACTTTGTCCACAAACGTGTTCCACGATGCGAGATCTGGCGAACCCGTTTTGATGTCGAGTTTTTCAATGACCCGTGTATCCAATCCTTCGGCCTGCATATGCAGCGGGACTTCATAAATCGATTTCGCATCCAACGACGCGATCACATCCTCGACCTCCACGTTGCAAAATTGGGCGATTTTCCGGCGGATGTTCGCATCAATCGGATGTTCCGAGCGACACACTAGTATATCGGGCTGCAAACCGATTTCGAGCAAGGTCTTGACCGAGTGCTGCGTGGGCTTGGTCTTCAATTCACCCGCGGCTTTCAAATAAGGAACCAGCGTGAGGTGGATGCTGAGGGTATTCTTGCGTCCCACATCATACCGCATCTGACGCATGGCTTCGAGGTAGGGAAGGCCTTCGATGTCACCCGCGGTTCCACCGATTTCCACAATCACGACGTCGTAATGGCCGCTTCGACCCAAATCCAACACCTTCGATTTGATCTCATCCGTGATATGAGGCACCACTTGCACGGTTTTGCCCAGGTAGGCGCCCTTGCGTTCTTTGGAAATCACATCATAATAGATGCGTCCGGTGGTCACGTTGTTCTTTTGGGAGGTCGGCAGATCGAGGAACCGTTCGTAATGGCCAAGGTCGAGATCGGTTTCGGCGCCGTCGTCGGTCACATACACTTCCCCGTGTTCATAGGGGTTCATGGTGCCGGGATCCACGTTGATGTATGGATCGAGTTTCTGGATGGTGACGTTGAGTCCGCGTGCGATCAAAAGACGTCCCAATGAGGCGCAGATGATGCCTTTACCCAGCGAAGATGTGACTCCGCCGGTGACAAACACGTATTTGGTAGGCATGCCGAGTGGCTTAGGTGGATGGATGCTTAAACTACGGATTCATCGGGTCATCCAAAAACACCAATGCCCGATTGATCAACTTTCGTTGCCATCCGATCAGGCTGATGTTCATCGCCAACACAATTCCCAAGGCGATCGCCACCCATCCCGGAAGATTGGATACTTCCATCATGATCGCCGCCGAAAAAAACAGGACCGCCACCACATTCACGACGATCATCAGCACTTGGCGACTTTTTTTCTTCTTCAGAAGCTCCTTCTTGACGTCGAGAGGCACCTCGGCGTGGTTTTTTCCGACGTGAAGGATGAGAGTGGATTCGATATCGGGTGTCATCTGTGTACCTTTGGGTGAATACAGCAAAAATATGGAAGAAACCCTGACGATCTACGGTCGCAAACCGATCGAAGAACAATTGAAGCGCGAGCCGCGCCGCATTGAAACCATTTATGTGAAGGATTCCGTACCTACGGCTCCTTTGCAAGACATTTTGTCGATGGCCTCGGAGAATCGCATTCCGGTGCGGAAGGTGCCCGGACGCAAACTATCCGACATGGTGGGCGCCGTGAACGATCAAGGCGTGATCGCCACGCTGAGCGCAGTGGAATACGACGAGTTCGAAGACTGGCTTCCGACCGTCGACATCCGCACCAATCCCATCGTGATGGTTCTGGATGAGCTGGAGGATGTGGCCAATTTCGGAGCCATTCTTCGCACGGCAGCCGCGGCGGGAATCGCAGGCGTCATCGTTCCGAAACATCGTCAGGCGCCCGTGAATGCGGTGGTATACAAGACCTCAGCCGGAACCGTGGGCAAGGTCCCGATCATCCGTGTAACCAATATCAATCTCACACTTCGCGAACTGAAAGAATCGGGATTCTGGGTCTGCGCCTTGGACCAAAGCGCGCCTCAGCCCGCATGGAAACAAGATCTGATTTCACCTTTGGTGATTGTCGTAGGCAGCGAGGGTGACGGCATCCGCCAAAAAACCCTCGAACTGTGCGATTTCAAAGTGAAATTCCCGATGGAGAACCAGGTCGAGAGTTTGAATGCGTCGGTTTCGGCGGCGTTGTTATGTTATGAGGCGTTGCGGCAACGCCACATCCGTCAGTAGATCAGATAGGGCTTGCGCAGGGTGTTGAACTCGGCCACTTCATCCGCCCAGAGCGTCGTTGGGTCCTCCAAGCCTTCCGAGGCGAGATAGTCCATGATGCGGTCGGTGCCGGCCAAGCGGTACATGAAATTGTTCGTGGATGCAGCAGGAGCCGCATCCAAAAAGGCTTTGACGGCTACATGTCCGAATGCGACCGGATCGAACGCCGGATTGGCCATGGCATCGATCTTCCAACCACGAACGGTCATGCCTTTATGCTTGGTATTGCTGGCGCGACCGGGAATGTCCTGCGGAATGAATGTAACGGGCTCCAGATGTACCCCGAAGCGGGATTGAAGCTCTTCTCGCGTGGTTTTGGTGACATAGGCCGACGGATCGCCGATTTGCAGGAAGGATAACTCTGTGCCACGACCTTCCGACATCGTGGTGCCTTCAACCAAGCAGGTTCCTAAATACACCCAAGCGGATTCGAATGTCGGCAAATTCGGGGATGGTGGTACCCATGGAAGTCCGGTTTCAGGCCATTTCATGGCACGGTTCCACCCTTCCATATTGATGACTTTGTAATTCGGTTTGGCCGCATCCTTCAACCATCCTTCTCCGACCATCATGTTGGCGAGTTCGCCGATGGTGAGACCGTACGCGATCGGGATGGGAAATGCGCCGACAAAGGATGTGTGTTTCGGATCGAGCATCCATCCGCTCACATAATCGCCTCCGGCCGGATTCGGACGATCAAGCACCCAGACTTCGATATTGTTTTCTGCGGCGGCTTCGAGCACCAATCCGAGTGTGGAAATGTAGGTGTAGAAACGAGCGCCCACATCCTGCATATCATAAATGAGAAGGTCGATGCCTTCTAACATGGCAGGAGTCGGTTTGCGGTTCGTGCCATACAAGCTGTACACAGGCAATCCGGTGGATTCATCGATCCCATCCGCGATTTTCTCACCGGCGCCGAAATCGCCACGAAATCCGTGTTCAGGGGCGAATAAGGCAGTGATGGTCACATCCAAGGCCCGAAGCGTATCGAGCATATGCGTGCCATCGACACGGGCGGTGGGGTTCATCACCAAGCCGATCTTCCGGCCTTGAAGCTCAGGAAGATGGCGTTGGATGAGGATGTCGGCACCAACTTGCACCCGAGTTGGGGCGGGGTTGGTGCGCGACGCGGGTTCCGTAGGAGAACAGGCTGTCAGTGCGACAGCAAAACAAACAAAGAGAACAGATTTCATTGAGAGGCAGCTTCAGGTGGTTAGGCCAAATTAGCCACAACCTCTGAAGTTGCAAAGAAATAGGATCCTTCAATGGCGGCGTTCTCGTCGGAATCCGATCCGTGCACGATATTTTCGCCTACGCTGTCTGCATACAAGCGGCGGATGGTGCCCTCATCGGCATTGGCTGGATTGGTAGCGCCGATCAGTTTGCGGAATTCTGCAACAGCGTTTTCTTTCTCGAGAATCATCGGAACACATGCGCCAGAGCTCATGAATTCGCACAATTCACCATAAAACGGACGCTCTTTGTGCACGGCATAGAATCCACCGGCGGTGTCCATCGTCAGGCGGGTTTGTTTCATGATGATGATCTTGAATCCGGCATCTTGAATTTGTTTGATGACGGCACCTTGAAGGTTTTTGCGAACGCAATCGGGCTTGAGAATAGCTAGGGTACGGTTGGACATATAGGGAAATGTTGAAGGTTGAAGTTTGAATGTTGAAAAAAGATGTATTACACCTTCATAGCTCCCAAAAATACCGCTTTTATTCGGCAAGTTTGGCGTGCTTTTGATAAGTTCAAGCAACCAAACCATAGGTCAAGTCCATCCATTATGTATCGCATCGCTCCTTTTCTACTTCTATTGTTGGCCGCCTGCCAACCCACCGTCACCCCCGAAACCGCCCAACTCGACATCACGGTCGAATCGCTTCGCCAGCATGTTCTGGTTTTGGCGGATGACTCCATGCAAGGTCGCGGACCTGCAACTCCTGGCGAGGAAAAAACCGTCGCTTACCTCATCGCCCAATACGAATCGATGGGACTTAAACCCGGCGCCGCCGATGGCTCCTTCATTCAAGACGTACCGGTGATGGCGCAGACCACGCAACGTGATGCGCAACTCATGATCACCAGCGGCGGACGCACCGTACAGTCGTTCACCTTCGGTCCCGATTTCGTGATCTCCCCCTATGCCGCGTTCACTGAATTGGATATCGCCAATGCCGAACTCGTTTATGTGGGTTATGGAATCCAAGCGCCCGAAGAAAACTGGGATGATTACAAAGGCTTGGATGTGGCCGGAAAAATATTGGTGTTCAAGAACAGCGATCCATCCACCTATCCCGACAAATTCGCCGGCGCCGCTCGTCTCTATTATGGCCGCTGGAGTTACAAATTTGAAATCGCGCAAAAACTAGGTGCATTGGGTGCCTTGATCATCCATACCACACCTACAGCCGGATATCCATGGGCCGTGGTTCAAAACAGTTTCGGTCGCGAGCGGTTTGATTTGATTGAAGAAAACACGGGTAGTCCGACGCAAGTGCAGGGATGGATTTCTTCGGATCTGTCGGTGTCCATGTTCGAGCGCGCTGGACTGAATCTGCAAACATTGATGGATGATGCCGAATCACCGGATTTCAAACCGGTTTCGTTGGGCCGCACACGTGTCTCCATCAAAGCCAAAGCCGATGTACGCACCATCACCGTGAAAAACGTGATCGGTGTGCTGCCTGGTTCCGACACCACGCTTAACGACGAATATGTGGTCTTTTCGGCCCACCACGATCACTTGGGCATGGCCCCATCTCCGATCCAAGGCGATTCGATCTATAACGGAGCGTTGGATAATGCCTCCGGTATCAGCGCGTTTCTGAATATCGCGAAGGCGTTCAGCCAAGTTCCGAACCACCATGCCCGCAGCTTGATTTTTGCCGCAGTCGGTGGTGAGGAATCCGGGCTTCTGGGTGCGAATTACTTCGCTGCAAACCCGACGGTGGCGCCCGGTAAGATGGCGGCGAACATCAACATCGATGGAATCAATATCTTTGGTCGCACGACCGACATCGTCTCGGTCGGATTCGGGAAAAACACGTTGGATGACGTCATTCAGGCTGAAGCCGCCAAAGACGGACGCACCGTGAAACCCGACGCCTTTCCCGAGCAAGGATTCTTCTATCGCAGCGATCACTTCGCCTTCGCGAAAATCGGAGTTCCGGCCTTGTACACGAACCGTGGCACCGATTTCATCGGCCGACCCGAGGATTATGCCGTGACCGTGGCCGGCGAATACAATCGGAACCGCTATCACACCGTTTTCGATGAGTACGACGAATCGTGGGACCTGACCGGCGCGGTTGAGGATGTCCGTCTTCTGTTCCGTGTGGCCTTGAACGTGGCCAACAACCCGCAAATGCCGACCTGGTACCCAGGAAACGAATTCGAAGCCGCGCGCCTGAAATCCCTCGAATAACCTAATCACAACCCGAGTATGAAAACCATCCGCATCCTATTCCTTCTGTTGTTGACGCCTGCGCTGATGCAGGCCCAACTGTCACCCGAAGCGATGATTGAACTGCGTCGCGTGGGCGGACCTGTGGTATCGCCCGACGGCGCGACCGTGCTGTTCACGGTTACGGACGTATCCATTGCCGATAACCGTGGCACGACCCATATCTGGTCGAAACCCATTGCTGGTGGGCAGGCTGTACAGTTGACGAGCGGGGCGTCGGCGTCATCCCCAAGATGGCGTCCGGATGGCAATAAGATCGGATTCATGCGAGGCGGACAATTATGGGAAATGAATCCGGATGGTACCAATCCCAACCAGATTTCCCGGATAGAGGGCGGTATCGGAAATGTGCTCTACTCTCCTACAGGCACGCATATTTCCTTCACGAAAGCGGTGCCCATGACCGATGCCCGTGGCAAAGCCAAGCATGCCGACATGCCGAATTCGGATGTCCGACTCATTGATGGGTTGCTGTATCGCCATTGGGATACCTGGACGGATGGAAGCGTGTCGCACGTGTTTGTGGCCGCAAGATCGGGAGACAGTTTGGGCACGGCCATCGATATCATGGCGGGCGAGCCGTATGATTCGCCGCTGAAGCCGTTCGGTGGAGCGGAGCACATCGCTTGGCACCCATCCGGAACAAAGATCGCGTACACATCGAAGAAAATGAGTCCTTCGGAAGCCGCTTACAGCACCGATTCGGATATCTATTTGTATGATTTGGCTACCAAGGAAACCAAAAATCTGACGAGCCCGAACTACGGGTACGATACGAGTCCGGTGTTCAGCCCGGACGGACTCACCATGATCTGGAGTTCCATGGAAACACCGATGTACGAGGCCGACCGTCATCGCCTCATGCAGATCACGTTGGCCACAGGTGCGGTCCGCGAATTGACCCAAGGCTTTGATGCGAATGCCGACAACCCGGTGTTCAGCCGGGATGGAAGCACCATTTATTTCACGAGCGGAACGGAAGCGACCGTACAACTTTTTTCCATGAACCTGCGGGCGCGTTCGGCCACGCCTCCCATCCGCCAGATCACAACAGGCGTGCATGATTTCACGAGCGTGGCTGTGGCACGAAGCGGACGCAATGATCTGTTGATTGGAGGACGCATGTCGATGTCGGCCCCATCCGATCTGTTTACCGTGAACCCGCAAAGCGGTGCAATGACGGCCTTTACGACGATGAATGCGGAGAAACTGAAGGATGTGAAATTGGCGCAGGTCCGGGAGCGCTGGGTGCCCACCACCGACGGAAAACGCATGAAAGTATGGGTGATCTATCCGCCGGATTTTGATTCCACCAAGTCCTACCCCACCCTGTTGTATGCGCAAGGAGGGCCGCAAGGCACGGTGTCACAGTTTTTCTCGTATCGCTGGAACTTCCAAGTGATGGCCAGCCAAGGGTATATCGTGGTGGCGCCGAACCGTCGCGGCTTGCCGAGTTTCGGTCAAGAATGGAACCTCGCGATTTCGGGTGATTGGGGCGGGCAAGCTATGAAAGACATGCTCTCAGCGATTGATGATGTCTCCAAAGAGTCGTATGTGGACAAAGAGCGTCGTGGCGCCGTCGGCGCCAGTTTTGGCGGGTACACCGTGTTCTGGCTGGCTGGAAACCATGAAGGCCGCTTCAAAACCTTCATCAGTCATGCCGGTGTGTTCAACCTCGAAAGCATGTATGGCAGCACCGAAGAGATGTTCTTTGCGCATTTTGATATGGGAGGCGCGTATTGGGAAACACCGACTCCGGAAAGCTATCTCACCGATTCACCGCACAGCTACGTGGCCAAATGGGATACACCTATTCTGATGATCCACGGAGAGCGCGATTACCGCGTTCCGGTCAGCCAGAGCATGGAAGCGTTCACCGCGGCTCAACGATTGGGCATACCGAGCAAGATGGTGGTGTTTCCGGGAGAAAACCACTGGATCTTGACTCCGCAAAACGGCGTGGTTTGGCACCGCGAGTTTTATGGATGGTTGGAGGAGTGGTTGAAGTGAGTTTTGCAACCGATTCTGCTAGTTCAACAGTCCCAACGGTATGAATGAATCAAAATCAGACTGTTGTACCTGAAGATGAGGGATTTCCTTCGACATCGGTAAGTACATCACCATAGACGAGTAGATGCTCGCGCTACCCGGTGGTGTGTAGAAGGCTCTCATGTAATGGGTTGTATTTGCAGCAATTCCACCTAGCGTGAATACACGTGTGCCATATCGGTTCACAGACGCTGTGTAACATTCTGCACCGTTGGTACGCGACGGTGATGTGGTTGATGTGCTTACGCAAAATCCTTGGTCCGTTGGCAGCTGGATAGGGCCTGTCACCGTATAATTAATCATAGATGAGTTCCCTGCCAATCCTACCGCTCTGGGAAGACTGATGCTATAATTCGTCGTTGGGGCTAACTGACTCAACATCGCCACCCAACCCGGACCCGTCGTGCTGCCATCCGATCGAAAACGGATGGTGAGCGCACCGGATGAATTTGACGCAACAAAATGGTGGGGTACCCAGAAACTGTCACCGGATCCGCACCAAATATCAATTCGGGTTGAATTGACGGTTGTTCCGTCAAATACCTCAAAGGTGTCGTATGGGCAATCCGTACCGAATTCAATATTAAAAGCTTCTAGAATCAGTCGAATTCGATTTCCCGAAGTGGCTGGATAGATGGTCATAACCAGATTTTCATTGTTCGAATACGAGTTGGACGAACCGCCTGAATCGAAAAAGGAGACATTGTTATTGATCCTGACGGAACCATTTCTCATAATCACAGAGCCCGATGCTACCGAACTGGTTTCTGCAGATTGTTCGAACAAAGCCGAAGCAAGATCAGGGTTCTCGCTATCACAAGACAACAGGATGAATGCGGTTGCCAATAAAAAAATGGTGTTGGATTTCATGGGTTGGCTCCGTTAGCGAATGATGATTCCGAATTCGAGTATCGTTTGATTTTCCGGCACACTTTTTAAACCTTGTCTGTAGAACAAAACCAGGCTGTTGAATCCGAGTTGGGCTTCGGCAAAGACAGAGTTCAGCGATTGGCTGGGAAAGTCATTATCCGCATCCAACAAATAATAAGCGCTGGTCCGGTATCCGACTCCAGCAAAAAGGGAAACGGCTGAGCCTAAGGGCAGTCGCGGTCCGACCAATGCCGAAGCAGACAAGGCTATCGTACCTTCACCTTCCGTCACGCTGTCGAGTGTCGTATCCTCTTTCGGCATGAGGGCTTGTATACCAACATCACCCATCATTCGGAAGTAAGGAACGTCCCAGTAACGCCCAAAACTGCCACCAAACATGAAGGCCACATTCTCATCATATACAGCGTTGTCAATCCCGCCAGAATAGAATGACATATACGCACCGTTCCGGTACATCGCCGCACGCCGCTGTTGAGCCAAGCGATCGGCTTCTCTGCGTTGAGCTTCGGTTTGTGCCTGTTGGCGGGCACGTTGCTGCACGAAAGCTGCTCTCATCTCATCCGTGAACGTGAACAGCACATCTTGTTCCTCATCTCGGGTGATGTAAACCGTTACGGTCTGATCCGTGTAGCCATCCATCTGAGCCAAAATCCGATATGCCCCGACTGGAAGATCTCCGAGCAGATTCGACCCTGTCCATTGCCTCACGATTTGATTCGATGAATTATACAAGGTGATGCGGGCATCGATTGGTCGGATGGTGAACCTCGCGGCACCGGTATGTGGTGTCAATGTGATTGGCAAGGACAATGGCGTTCCTTCGACCATTTCGAACGTGCTTTGATACGTATCGTGTCCGTTGGCCGTCACCCGGATTGTATGCAGACCTGGACTCAGCGGAATCACATTGCGCCCAGTCACTTCCGTTTCATCGACATATACTCTGGCGTTGGCCGGAGTTATTCTCAAGCTTAAATCCCCGGCGATTCGGGTTAGAGTGTAGGTATACTCATTGCCTTCCCCGTTTTGCACGTTCAACGGAACGCTTAAGGTTCGATATCCAGGCAGGGTCAGTTCGAGACCATATTCGCCGGGAAACATGAAGAAATCGATGGGAGTTGGTTCCGCACGTTCAATCCCATTGATACGGATTCGGGCACCTGAGGGGGCACTACGTATGACCACACGTCGTTGTGTGAGCCGTTGCATCGTGAATTCCAAGAACGGACGTTCGGTACTAACCTCAATTTGCTGCTCGATAGTCAAAAAACCGACTTTTTCGATACGGATCTGATGGGTGCCTGCTTCGAGTGGAATCGTTTGAGTCACATCCACCTGCTGACCATCAATAAACACAGATGGATCGGACTGATTCACTCGGATGGTCACGGGAATCAACGTTCCAGCGTCACTTTTCACGGGTTCTACGTTGTAATAAATCACAGATCGAGGCTCCGAGGCCGGAATTGTAAACCGAGCCTGGCGGTAGCCCGCCATCGTCACGGTAATGGTCTGACGCCATGGACGCACGATAATCCGATAAATGCCCTCATTGGGTGCGCTCAGATCCGCTACCACACCCACATTCGAATCGAAACGAAGGCCCGTTAACGATGAATTGACGATGATGGCGGCATCATCCGGATAATCCCTAAAAACGGGGACGGTTCCGGTGCTCGAGGCCGGTTTCACCTCCATCTCAAGGAGTTGGGCATGAATCTGCGGCGCGCAAAGCAGCGCGAGAAACACCAATAAGAGTCGTCTCATGTTCAGGTCCTTTGGTTTAGAATATCTCCATGTCGCCAAGACTGAATTTTTGGTCTTCCGGCGTCACGTTGGTGGGCTGCCATGTCCGCACATGGATCATGGGTTTGTCCCGATCACGAAAATCAATGAGTAAAAATAGGTACCCAACATCCGAGTACAGGGTTGAGTTGTAGTATTGCGTCAGAGATACACCATACACATCCGGGTGACGTGGGTGGCGCAAAATGCTCATATCCTTGAAACCGACTTCAATCCAAGCATTCGCACGGAAAATCTGCCGAAGCCGGGTGATGTATTCGTCTTTGGTGAATTGGAGATACTCGACTTGCTGCTCGTATGCGGATCGCTGACCTGTGCTTTCCGCCACTCGACCCACGATGATCAACGCTTGGTCGCTGAACACCGTGTTCAGATAATTCGCGTCTTTGCGGTTGTACGCGGTGCGAAACCCTTCCACAAATTGAAGGATGTATTCACGGTTCGATATATCAATATCGCCTTGGCCTTGGCGTAGCAATTCGGCATAACGGTGGGAGGCGAGACCGATGCGGAATTCCATCAATAAGCCGGATGGGGAAAATTGCAACACACCTTCCTCATAATGCTCTTTTCCGTCTGGTCTGATAAAAATCAACGGAATATTGCGCATGATATAGCTGCCGTCGCGCTGACGCGAAACGATTTCGATGATGCGGGTCTCACCGATCTGGAAACGTTCACCTTTCCATAAGTCCGGCATGGACTCACGGAAATCAGAGGTGGTTTGAGACGGACTAAAGCGTAATACACGCTTATCCGTGAAAGCCGCGTTCACTTCGGTCAGAAAAGCGGATGCGTTCCGTTGGATTGAGGCTCCCAATGTCGCATTCGGCATATCGGCGACAAAAACTTCGACCGCATCCTGAGCGGAGAGTCGAGCATTGAACAGCAAAACGAACCCAGATAACAGATAAACTAAACGTAGAGACCACATATCGGAAAAGGTAAATAAAAGGTCATTGGAATGAAAACCAGATCGAGCCCATGCCCTGATAGCGTTCTCGCATCATTTCCGGTGCGACGGCTTCATTACTCGACAACTCATATCGAATCCCATTCATGACCGGTGTGAGAATGACTCGAACAGAGCGGTCAGATGGATCGACAATCGCCACATAGCTTTGGTCGATCGGGCCAACATCCGTGCTGCGTCCATAACGAAGCACATTCTGTTGCCTCAGACGTTCGAGTTGATCGGTGAACGCTACAGCGTTCCGGGTTCGAATCAATGGATCCAGATGGTTGCGCTGAGAAAATGAAACGCGGTCCAAAGCCATTATCGTGTTGGGCACTGGGTTGGCAACGGGAAGAATCACAGGTTCAGCCCTCGCAACAGGCGTTGTTCGGAACGTGCCGTCGGCCATCAACACTTTGCGCACCGTCAGTTCGGGCGATCGGTTGACTGTGAGCGTAACCGGTTGACCATTCGGACCGATATTGGGGATCTCCATCCTCGGTGAAGCTTGGGTTGACGATTCACCGTTCCCGAAATCCCATTGCAAATCAAATACGCTCAAGTTTGCGAACTGCGCGGTGAAGCGGTATCCAGCGCCGAGCAATTTTGTCGCGCTAAAGTCGAGAGAGATCACCTTCTTGAAGTCGACAGGCACCGTGACAATCCGGCTCGGACGAATTTCAAGCGCCAAGTCTTTCATTTCAGCATCCAACGATGCAGGAATGACCGGCATCAGTTTCAATTCGATGGGTTGCATCGGTTGTTCCGGCTCCACATCCATAAACACATCGGCGCGACCGCCACGAACCGGATGTTCCCCATATCCCGGACGATTCAGCTGAAGAAGCAGGTCATTCGCCGATTCAGGTCCGAAGCGTACCGATGCTTCAAGGGTCAATTCGGTATGTCCCGGTGCGGACCGATTGGCCACACTTGGAATGGTAACCTCCGCATCTCGTAACCATGCATCGAGTTGATTGCGAAGATAGGATTGCACCTCAACCGAATCCGCGACGATGGGTACTGGAATGAAATACGTCTGAACCAGAATTTCAAACGCTTGAGAGATGGCCGATGACAGATTCCCACGTTGTTGGGATGCGAACATCTGCGACATTTGTGTAAGGATGCGGGTCCGCATGTCGTTGATGCTTTGATCAAACTCGCTTTTTGTGACAAATGCCGTGACCTGAAAACTTTTGTCCCGACGCTCATTCACGATATAGTCTAATCCTCTCAACTGCATGCGGCTCAGTGATTTTGAACGCAATTCAAACGTGGATGTGCTGTTGGAGCCATCGTCCACCAGCTGCAGATTCTGCTCGGCGGTGATGGTGACAACCATCTTTTGAACAAGGTCTTGCCGGGCCAAATCAATCGCTTGCTGCCGGTCGGTCGCAAATCCGTCACCCCAATGGTATTGACCCGACGTCTTGATGTCCAAAACGCTCGGCTGACCCTGTGCAAGCGCTTGCCCCCAAGAAAACACGATAAATAATGTCAAAAAAAAGCGCATGGCGGTGAATTTACTCATAAAAGAACACATCCCGAGGATGGATTGCGATTTTGACAACCGTAGAATCGGTTCGATGGTTCACTTCAACGACACGGATATTGCGAATGATGGCTTTTGTTGACAGATAGGCGACCCGTTCCATACGGTCCATATTCATCTGATCCATCACCTTGACGGATTTGTAGCGGGCTTCAACCATCGCTTGCACCGCACGACGCTTGGCCAAGGCATAGGCTCGATATTCATCCCCACGAATGGAGCGATAGGTCCCGGTCATCACCCATTCGTCTGAGGGTGATTGTGCCAATACCGATGTGTCTGGATAGGCAACCATCAGATGGATGAATCCATCATCCCGTCGGGTGCTGTCCACAATTGACACTTGCTCAAATTGAGCCGGTTCTTCGATCGCATACTCATCAAAACTGTATGCATAATTCATGCCCTGCATGAAGGTCTCGAAGCGGACAGATAGGAAACGATTCGCGCTGGCATCTTCCAAGGCGCGTTTTAGAGCGATGGATGGATCTCGAGCGATTCCATATCCGATGATGCCCCGATCCGAAGGTATCAAAACAGAACCGGCTGAGGGTGGTTGCCCCCAGCCGGTCAGAATCAACATCGAAAGAACAAACAGCACAGGCGAATTAATTACCACCCAGGCGCTCGAGGTTACTGTTGAGTTCATCAAACGCACGCGACTCTTTGAAGCGGATGTACAACTCCTCGTCGCGCGAGAGTGCGTTGGTCAATTCACGGCGGGCTTCGCCAACCGGCATTTGTACCAACACGTAAATGCGGGTTTTGCCATCAGGTAACGGGAAAAAGTTCACTTCTTTGATCGAAACACCGGTTACCTGTTGGTTAGCGATCTGGCGTGATGCCAATTCGAAGGCCGTGCTGAACATACGAGCGTCGTTGTTGCCCACTTCCTCTTGGAAAATCTTTTGCAACGCTTCAACCTTACTGCCCAATTTCAGGGCCATGTTGGTGGTGGCAAGCAAGACGGCTTGACGCTCACCGATGCTTTCATTGATCGAATCGAAGGAGCCAGTTGTGAACAGAAACTCTGCGGTGTCTTGAGGCGGCTTGGTGATGTACCAAGGGCGCTCCGGCTGCTTAGGTCCGCACGATGCGATGAACAAAGCAAATAGTCCTATCATCAAGATCGAATAGTTGGAACGTTTCATAGGTGATCGAAAAGATTGGTTAATAAAATTTGATACAGTATGTTAGGATAGCAGATTCCTAACTTTGTTCCAAAAAATGTGACGGTTTCATGAAATTTTTAGTACTTAGCGGCATCCTGTTCATCCTTTTCAGCAGTTCGACGCTCATCGCCCAAGACACATTCGAAGAGTACCGCCGCAGGCAACTGCAAAGCTACCAAGAGTTTAAAGACGAACGCGACAAGGCGTTCATGGATATGCTCGAACGTACCTGGCGCGAACTGGAAGCCTTCAAAGCAGGCACGTTGTACAACGCCCCGAAACCGGTGAATATCCCGGAAGCGCCAGATCGACCGGTTCTTCCGGTGGTGATCGACGATGATATTGTGATCCGTGATGAATTCGACATTCCGATGCCGGAGATTCGCACCGAACCCATACGTCTGCCGGCGGCCGCGCGGCCGTTTCTGGTCGACTTCCACGCCACAGACATCCCCTTGCGGGCCATTCCGACACCAATGCTGGCCGGAAGCGTGAATCAGGAAACCATCCGCAAATTCTGGGGCGACATGAGCGCCACCGATTACACTCCCATTGTGCAAGATTTGGCGAAAGTCCGTAATGATCTCGGACTCAATGATTGGGGCTACCTCAGCTTACTGAATAACATCGCCACAAAAGCGTACCCGAATCGTCCGAACGAGCAAGTGCTCCTGATTTGGTTCTATCTGATCAAGTCCGACTACGATGTTCGGATCGGGTTCAACAGCTCACGCGCCCATTTGCTCACGCCCATCGACAACACCTTATATAACGCTTCTTTTCTCACGCTGAATGGCAAACGGTTTTACGTGATTCAGCTGAATGATCCGCAAGAGCGGATCGGAACGCTGTACACCTACGATGGCGAGTATCCTGGTGTAAGCAAACGGATGAACTTGAATGTGGATCGCGAGGTCAAACTGACCTCCGACATAACCGAGCGAGAGCTGAGTTTCTGGCATCAGAACAAGCGGTACACCATCAAAGTACCGATCAACCGCAACGCCATCTCCTATTATGAGATGTATCCGCAAACTGATTATCCGGTCTATCCGATGGCGAAAGGCTCGGAAGCAACCCTCAATTCGCTCAAATATCAGCTCAAGGTTCTGTTGGAAGGATTATCGCAGGCGGATGCGGCTCGTGCCTTGTTGACGTTTGTGCAGATGGCCTTCGAGTACAAAACAGATCAGGACCAATTCGGACGTGAAAAGTGGATGATGCCAGAAGAAACCCTGTTCTACCCCTATTCCGACTGCGACGATCGCGCGATCCTCTACGCCTATCTGGTTAGAGAATTGATCGGTTTGGAAGTGGTCGGGTTGCTGTATCCGAGTCACCTCACCACCGCGATCCTGCTACCCGGTGTGCAAGGCGATATGATTACTCATAACGGGAAACGGTACTTGGCCGCCGATCCGACCTACATCGGCGCGGATATCGGAAACACCATGCCGCAGTTGAAGAATGAAACGCCGCAGGTGATTGAGATACGGTGACCGTAGACCGTAGACCGTAGACCGTAGACCGTAGACCGTAGACCGTAGACCGTAGACCGTAAAGATAACTCGACCTACGGTCTACCACCTACGATTTACGGAACTCAATCCCGGCGTAGATCATCTTATGGCAACGTCAGAACCAAGATAAGTCAATAGTGCGGTCTACTCTTCATCACCCGATATAAAGTATGCTTTACATCCCACTCACTTCACCAACATCATCTTTTTCGTCACTGCGAATCCATTCGCTTCGAGGCGGTACAGGTACATCCCGCTCGGCAGAGTCAATGCGTTGAAGGAGACCTGATGCTCACCTGCAGGGAGGACGGAATTCACCAATACCGCGACTTCGCGACCTAAAATATCATATACAGCTAATCGAGTCTGTACGGACGCAAGATCTTGCGTCACAACCGTAAAACTGACAACTGTATTTGGATTAAACGGATTCGGGACATTCTGCTTCAACTCGATGCTCGTCGGCGAATCGCTTATCACCCGGTCGATGCTGGTGATGTTGCGTTTCACTTTCAGGTTGAGGATGCGGCGATAAGATGTTTCGATCATCGATTCGTCCAGGTCTCCATTGGCGATGGCCTGCATCACCACATCCGTCACCTGACGCACCAAGCTGGTCCCATCCCTCAAATTCGTGTTGTACAACAAAATGTCCGTCCCGGCGCGGATGGTTTGGATGATGGCCTCTTCAAAACTATAATTGTTTTTGATGGCGCCCATGAAGAGCTCATCGCTGATCACGACTCCCTGAAAACCCAATTCCCCGCGAAGTTTGTCGGTGATGGCCACGGTGGAGAGCGACGCCGGGTAGACCGTGTCCCAGTTGCGCATCATCAAGTGGCCGGTCATCACCATGTCAAGCGTGCCGGATGCGGCCAGGTCGCGGAACGGATCCAATTCGTAGGGTAGCCAATAACTGGTGATGTCGGTGAAGCCGAGATGGGAATCGGACCGTGCGCTGCCATGACCCGGAAAATGCTTGACGGCCGTCGCGATATTCCGTGCCGTGAATTCCTCGATGAAGGCTTCGGAGTGCGCGGTGACCACGGCCGGATCCGGCGAATAGCTGCGTCCCATGTTTCCGATCGCCGGACTGAATTGATAGGTGTTCACATCCACTACCGGTGCCAGATTCACGTTGATGCCCACGGATTTCAACCATCCTGCCATGCGAGCGGCTTGGAAGCGGGTGGAATCGACCACATTCCAATAGGTGCCGGTCATATGGGCTGAATTTGTTGCCGTGAACCCGTTCGTCGAGCCAAGGCGCGCCACTTGGCCACCTTCCTGATCGGTGGCGATGAACAGATCGTATCGCGACACCTGAGATTGGAACTCGTTCGTAAGAGCAAGCATCTGCGTCGGGTTCTGAAGATTGGACCGGAACAGGATCACGCCACCGAGATGGCGCTCCGAGATGTCCTTGAGCAACGTGTCTTTGGATGCGGAATTCGTGTAGGCCACCATCAGCATTTGGCCGATTTTTTCCTGTAACGATACCTGGGCGATAGTCTGTAGGGGCGCCAGCATCAGCAGCGCGAAGCAAATGGATTTCATGAGTATTGCAAGGTACGAGGAATCGTACTTGGTTCTGCTGTCCGCAAGTTTCACTTAACAACGCCGTTATATGGCGAATCCGAGCCGTTCGAAGTGCCAGATTACGTAACGATTTCACCTCGTAAGTAGAATACTATTAAGTAACTACGTCGATTTGATAGGTCAATAAGTGATACTGTCCGCAAGTTAACATGCATACCTATCGAATTGCATCTTCCGCCCATTCTTGCCACCTTCCCCGAAAACCATCTGTCACCTATGCGAGCATCCTTCATTTATCTGATCGCCATCCTGGCGCTGTCGAGCCCCATCCACGCCCAAGATTGGTCGGTCGACGACCTCCTTTCCCAAGAAATGGCTTCTTCATTCACATTTTCACCGGATGGAAAATCGGTCGCTTGGGTGAAACGCCGGCCCTCCGCCGAAAAAGACCGTTTCGTGGGCGATCTGTGGCTCACGCCCCTTGGTAAACCCAGTGTCGCACTCACCCCGGGCGAGGATTCCGAGTCGGATCCCTTCTTCTCGAACGATGGCAAAACCCTGTATTTCTCCTCGTCGCGTGGGGATGGAAACACCTTATGGTCTCTGAGTTTATATGGCGGCGAAGCGGTAGCAGTGCACACATTCGAAAACGGCTTCAGCGATGCGAAATGGCTCAATGAAACGACGATTACCTTTTTGGCGGATGAGGTCGATCTGCGTTACTCCCAAGCCTTCGATGAGCGAAAAGATCGCACGATGGTGATCGAAGACACCACCACGTTCAAGCCGAATCGGGTGTTCAGTCTGGATTTGACCACCATGCAGATCCGTCGCCTTACAACCAATAAAACGCCAATCATTGATTATGGGGTATCGAAAGACGGTCGGCACATCGTCACTACGCATGTGAATTCGGTGCACTACGATATCGACGCCCAACCCGCGATGACCGCCTTCTTATGGAATCGTGCGGATGGAAGCAGCAAGCAAATCCTGGATGGATATCAGGAACCATACGATTTCCAATTCCCATCCGACAATCTTGGATTTTTCTTCATCGCTATTCGCTCCATCGATCCGGAATGGGGCGGATACGGCGTCAACGACCTTCACTACTATTCGTATGCAACCGGCGACATCACCAAAATGAACCAAACCCATGAATGGGGACTCGCCTTCGGCTATCATGTGATGGGAAACGAGGTGATCGCGTCGCTGGCCAACGGTCCGACGCTGAAAACCGGCGTTTTCTCCCGAACAGGAAATGCATGGAATTTGGCTGAAGTGGCCATCGGCAGCGACACGAATCATAGCCGGGTTGTGGCGGTGGGCGACGACGGAAAGTCGATGGTCGTGGCTGTGAGTCGCGCGTCCCATCTTCCCCGATACCATGTTGTTACTTTCACACGAGATCGCCGTGCGACCCGCCTCACCTTGGGTGACGAAGTGGCGAAGCTCAATGCCCATCTCGCTTCCAAATCGATGCCGAAAGCCGAAGTGATTTGGTGGAAAGGGGCTTTAGGCAATCAGGTG
>CAYPOI010000050.1:0-18997 GCA_964412365.1 uncultured Chitinophagales bacterium
TCCAAATAATTCAGACTGTGCTCCGACTTGAGATAGCGGCCGTTCGGATGGGGGATGAGCGTGCCCCTCACATAATTCTCCAACGACAAGCGGGTGCTTTCCGGGTGCCATTTGCCGAATATGAATCCTGGACTCGATACCGGCTCCGAGCCCTTCACACCATTTCGAATCTGATCATTCCATGTGGTGTAGTCCAATTCGGAGAACAACTGCGGGTTGTAGCCTCCACCCCAGGGTTCGGCGATGAGGAGCACGTGCGGATTGATTTTGCGAAGCTCATCCCGGATTTCATTCAGGGTCTCGATATCGATTAAATGACCCAAATCGAACCGGAATCCATCGATATGAAAGGTTTCCGCCCAATAGATCAGAGAATCGAGGATCAGATTCCGAACCATCGGGTTTTCTGTCTTCAGATCATTCCCGCATCCGCTATCCGAGCGATAGAATCCATCCACCGTCAGACGGAAATAGTAGGATTTATCGATGTATTTAAGTGGATTTAGATCATAATTCGACACATGGTTATAGACCACATCCAATATGACAGCGATTCCCTTTTTATGGATCGCCTTCACCATGTCTTTGACGGCGCGATGCGTGGCGGGATCGGAATGGCGAAGAGGTTCATCCGTCGACACACCGCTCATGTATCTTGGCTCTGGCGCGAAGAAGGAGGTGGTCATGTACCCCCAATGATTCCGCGCATGCGGGTTCCAGGCGTTATGAATTGGTTCTTTGTAGGCGTACAGATGCAGTGGTAGGAATTCGACGGCATTGAATCCCATCCGACTCACATGCTCCAAACCACCTTTGATTTTCGGTTGGATGTAGCCTTGATAGGTGCCCGGATGCGAACTCCCAGCCGAGGCATCCATGGTCGCATCCTTAATATGTGTTTCTTGGATGACTAGATCACGGATGTCTTCGATGGGGATGAACGTGTCGCCTTCCCAATCATACGGTTCGTCGGGTAGCAGGCGACCGCGCGGATTTTGTTTTTCATCGTTGGTGACGGTCACAAAATGAGCATACGGGTCGCAGACCGCGAAATCGGACTTCTCGAAACCGATGGTATCGGCCGGAGGCAAGATTCGGAATCCATAATACCAACCCTTGAATGTGGTTTCGAGGTGCACTTCCCAAATGCCATCCTCATCCCGAACCATCGGGATTTTCATGCCGGATTTGTCTTCATATCGACGAAAAAGCTCGATGTCTACTTCGGGTGATCGTGGACAAAACAAGCGGACGATGATGTAATCTGCCGTGAAGATGGCTCCGAGCGGTTGGGTCTGGGTCATGCCACCGTGCTTCCGTTTTCACCATCCGAAGCCACCGCTTTCAGCGTGCCATCGCGGTCTTCGGCGAACAAAATCATCCCATTGCTTTCCAATCCGAGCATTTTGCGCGGTTTGAGGTTGGCCACAACGACTACGTTTTTCCCAACCATCTCCTCTGCAGTGAAAAACTTGGCGATACCGGACAGGATTTGGCGCGTTTCATAGCCCATATCCACTTGCAAGCAAAGTAGCTTGTCTGATTTCGGGACGGGTGCGGCAGAAAGAACCGTTCCGGTCCGCAAGTCCATCTTCGCAAAATCATCATACACGATGTCGGCCTTGCGCTCGGCATAAGCCGCTTCCGTCGAAACGGCATTCGTCGCATGCAGTTTATCCAACTGAGCTTGGATGAGGGCATCTTCCACTTTCGGAAATAAGATCGCTTCGGCGGTGATGGCGGATCCGGACGTAATCATGTGATCATTCACCTCATCCCACGTAGTTTTATCGGATATACCCAAATTGCCGCGCAGGGTTTTCATGGTGAACGGAAGGATGGGGTCGAATAAAACAGATAGGGCAGCCGACAACTGCATACTTATATAGATGGAGTTCGCGCAGGCTTGCGGATTCGAATTCCTTGTTTTCCATGGCTCGGAATCCGTGAAGTACTTGTTTCCGAGACGGGCAAGGCTCATCGTGGCCGAAACCGCCTCACGGAATGAAAACGTATCATAATGAGCCGCAATCTTGGTTTTATGCTGCTCGATCTGCTTCAGCATGTCGAGATCGGTGGCCGAAAGGTCTTTCGCTTCGGGCACCACGCCATTGAAAAACCGTTGAGTGAAGGAGGTGGTCCGGAAGATGAAATTGCCCAAAATATCCGCCAATTCGCCATTCACCCGGTTCTGGAACTCGTTCCAACTGAAGTCGGAATCTTTGGTCTCGGGAAGGGTGGTGGCAAGAGCATATCGAAGCCAATCGGCCGGAAACTCATTCAGATATTCATGAATCCACACCGCCCAATTGCGGGATGTGGATAGTTTCTGTCCTTCCAGATTCAAAAACTCATTGGCCGGCACATTCTTCGGAAGCACGAATCCACCGTAGGCCATCAACATGGCTGGGAACATCAGGCAATGAAACACGATGTTGTCTTTGCCGATGAAATGAATGAGATCACTCTCTTCATCCCGCCAATAATTCTTCCATAAATCCGGATTTCCTTGTTCCACAGCCCATTCTTTGGTCGCAGAAATGTAGCCGATGGGTGCATCAAACCAGACATACAACACTTTTTCCTCCGCGTCCGGCAACGGGACTTTCACGCCCCAGTTCAAATCGCGGGTGACGGCTCGATCTCCGAGTCCGGCATTCAGCCAACTGTTGACCTGACCTAGCACGTTGGGCTTCCAATCTTTTTTCGTCGCGATCCATGCATCCAATTTCGGTTGAAGATCACCCAATGGGATGTACCAGTGCTCGGTATCGCGCAATTCAGGGGTGGCTCCGGTCAACGCGCTTTTCGGATCTTTCAGTTCGGATGGAGATAGGGATGAGCCGCATTTCTCGCACTGATCGCCGTAGGCTTCGGGATGTCCGCAAACCGGGCAGGTTCCTTTTATATAGCGGTCCGCCAAGAACTTGCCCGCGGCCGGGTCATAGAATTGCTTCTCGGTTTTTCGCTTGAAAATACCTTTGTCGTGCATCACGGTGAAGAAATCCTGTGAGGTTTCGTGATGCGTTTTCGAGGATGTCCGACCATAATAATCGAACGAGATGCCCATCTTCACGAACGTCTCTTTGATGTGGGCGTGATTGCGGTCGACGATGTCCTGAGGACTCACCCCGGCCTTATCCGCCGCGATGGTGATGGGCACGCCGTGTTCATCCGATCCGCAGATAAAGACGATATCCTCACCGCGAAGTCGTTTGTACCGGACATACAGATCGGCGGGTAGGTAAGCTCCAGCCAAATGGCCCAAGTGCAATGGACCATTGGCGTATGGTAGCGCGGAAGTGACAAGCGTGCGTTTTGACATAGGCTTCTAATTTAAGGCCTATGCGCTTGGGTTTCCATCAAAGAAAACAATCCGAATAGAACGATTCCAGCGGCAACCGACACATTCAATGAATGTTTTTTGCCGAATTGGGGGATTTCGGTCACAATGTCGGCCAGTGCAAGTACATCCTCATCCAACCCAGTTACTTCATTTCCAAAAACGACACAGATCGGGCGGGATGGATCCAATGCCAATTCCTGTAGCGGAATCGAATCCGTGGTCTGTTCCACGCCAATCAGCAAGCGGTTTTGCTGATGAAGCTCGGTAACGACGTCTGTTGCCTCGTCGAAATATCTCCAGGGCACGGATTTATCGGCACCGAGAGCGGTTTTATGGATTTCAGGGCGGGGAGGAGTGGGAGTGTGGCCGGAGAGCCAGATTTCGCCGATTCCAAACCCATCGGCCGAACGGAACACAGACCCCACATTGTGCATGCTGCGGATGTTGTGCAACCACAGAACGGTGGTGGTGAGTTGGTCGGGTGCGCTGTGTTCGGCATGCCGTCGAGCCAACTCGCGGATCGACCATTTTCGTCTCATATCGGGATTCCGGTGATAGATTGAGTAGTCAAAATACGCCCATATTTGCGTAATTTCAGTTTTTCAACCTTATTCAAGACCATCTTGAAAACAACCTATTTATCCCAAGAAGGCTTCGACCGGCTCACCGAAGAATTACGCGATCTGAAGACGCGTGGCCGTCGCGACATCGCCTCGAAAATTGATGAGGCGCGCTCGCACGGAGATTTGAGTGAGAACTCGGAATACGAAGCTGCAAAAGAGGCTCAAGCCCATCTAGAAAAACGTATCGCCGAATTGGAAAACGCGATGTCAAATGCGCGGGTTTTGGACGAGAAAACCGTCGATACCAGCAAAGTCTACATTTTGTCGACGGTCACCGTTTTGAACAAACGGTCATCCAAAAAAATGAAGTACACCTTGGTATCGGCTCAGGAAGCCGATTTCAATTTGAATAAAATTTCGATTGATTCTCCGATCGGAGCCGCATTTCTTGGCAAATCCATCGGAGACGTCGTGCCTGTTACCGCACCCGCGGGTGTCATTGAATTTGAAATCCTAAACATCGAGAGATAATCACATGAAAATTGGCGTTATTGGCACCGGTTATGTTGGGCTTGTGACCGGTGTGTGTTTTGCAGACAGCGGAAACCAAGTGATCTGCGTGGATAACAATCCAGCGAAACTCGAATCCCTCAAAAAAGGGGAGATTCCCATTTACGAACCCGGCATCAAGCCCTTGTTTGATCGCAGTGTTCGTGAAGGTCGCCTCGAATTCACCAACCATTTGGAATACGCGGTCGATAACAGTGACATCATTTTCTTGTGTCTGCCCACACCTCCGGGTGCGGATGGTCAGGCCGACCTCAAATATGTGTTGAATGTGGGCGAGGATATCGGCAAGATCATCAAATCCTACAAGGTGATTGTCAACAAGAGCACGGTACCGGTCGGAACCGCCGAAAAAGTGACCGAACGTCTGAAACGTAATGCCAAGGTGGAGTTTGATGTGGTGTCGAATCCGGAATTTCTTCGCGAAGGCGCCGCCGTGGAAGATTTCATGAAGCCGGAACGTGTGGTGGTCGGAACGACATCCCCCCGTGCGATCGAGCTGATGAAGCAATTGTATGATCCGTTCGTTCGCAGCGGAAATCCGGTCCTATTTATGGATGAGCGCAGTTCCGAGCTCACCAAATATGCCGCGAATGCGTTCCTGGCCACCAAAATCACGTTCATGAACGAAATCGCGAACGTGTGTGAGCGCGTTGGGGCGAATGTGGACAATGTGCGTCGAGGCATCGGCACGGATTCGCGCATCGGCAAACGTTTCCTGTTCGCAGGTATTGGTTACGGCGGGAGCTGCTTCCCGAAAGACGTGCAAGCCCTTGATTTCACGTCGGATGAGTACGGCTACAACTTCCAAATCCTCAAAGCGGTGATGGACGTGAACGACCGTCAGAAATTGTCGATCGTCGAGAAGGTGAAGCTGTTCTACCAAGGTGCCTTGAAAGGAAAAACATTCGGTATTTGGGGACTCGCATTCAAGCCCGAGACCGACGACGTTCGCGAGGCTCCGGCGCTGTACATCCTCAAAGAACTCTTGGATGCCGGTGCGATCATCCGCGCGTACGATCCGGAAGCCATCCACACCTTCAAACAAGCATTTGGCGAGGAATTATCCGCTAAGGTCGAGTTTGTGTCGAACCGCAAAGAAGCGATCAACAAGGCCGACGCACTTGTGATCTGCACGGAATGGAACGAGTTCCGCTCGGTTGATTTTGAGGAAATCCGTCAGTCCATGAACAATCCGGTCATCTTCGACGGACGCAACCTGTACGACTTGGAGAAAGCGGAAAAAGAAGGTTTAACCTACGTCAGCGTTGGAAGAAAGCCCGTTTATGCCAACAAGTAATCGCCGAGTATTGATTCTAGGCGGAGCCGGATTTCTTGGTTCTCATCTATGTGAACGATACCTGAAGGACGGTTGGGATGTGTCCTGTATGGACAATCTCAGCACCGGCCGGATTCACAACATCGAACACTTGATGGCCAACAAGCATTTTCACTTTTTCCATCAGGATGTGACCGAATTCATCCACGTTCCTGGAAAATTGGATCTGATCTTGAACTTTGCATCACCCGCATCCCCGATCGATTACCTCGAAATGCCAATCCAAACCCTCAAAGTTGGTGCTTTGGGAACGCATAAGGCACTTGGTTTGGCCAAGGAAAAAGGAGCGAGATTCTTGCAAGCCTCCACCAGCGAAGTGTATGGCGATCCGACCGTACACCCGCAGACAGAGGAGTATTGGGGAAATGTGAATCCGATCGGTTTCCGTGGTGTATATGATGAAGCGAAGCGTTTTGCGGAAGCCCTTGTGATGGCCTACCATCGCTATCACAAAGTGGAGACCCGCATGATCCGGATCTTCAACACCTATGGCCCGAGAATGCGTCTGGACGACGGGCGCGCACTTCCGACCTTCATGGGTCAGGCCCTGCGTGGCGAAGACATCACCATTTTCGGGGATGGGCGCCAAACCCGTTCTTTCTGTTATGTGGATGATCTGGTTGAAGGAATCGTTCGCCTTGCGGCGAGCGATTATGCCTATCCGGTGAACATCGGTAACCCGACCGAAATCACGATCGAGGAATTCGCCAAGGAAATCATCGAACTCACCGGTTCCAAAAGCAAGCTGATTTATAAGCCTTTGCCAGAAGACGATCCGAAAATCCGTCAACCGGACATCACCAAGGCTCGCAGCATATTGGGATGGGAGCCGAAAGTGGATCGCCATGAAGGCCTGAAACGCACCCTCGATTACTTTATCAAGGAAGTACAGGCGCCATAGAGCGCCTTTCTTTTGTCATGCACATTCTGGGAATCTCCTGTTTCTATCACGATGCCGCCGCAGTGATTCTGCGCGATGGCGTGATCATCGCCGCTGCGCAGGAAGAGAGATTCACCCGAAAAAAGCATGATGCCTCGTTTCCGGCCCATGCGATCGAATACTGTTTGAAGGAGGCCGGAATCACGATCGAACAGGTCGATATCGTCGCGTTCTACGACAAGCCCTTCCTAAAATTCGAGCGTCTGCTCGAAACCTATCTGGCCTATGTTCCAAAAGGCTTGCGAAGCGCGTGGGAATCCCTGCCGATTTGGATCAAGGAAAAGTTGTGGATCGAAGACACGATCCGCACAAAATTAAATTTCACCGGACGCATGATGTACACCGAACATCATGAATCGCACGCGGCATCCGCCTTTTTTCCATCCCCGTTTGACGAAGCCGCCATCATCACGATGGATGGGGTAGGCGAATGGGCTACCAGCACATTGGGAGTCGGTAAGGGAAACACCATCACTCTCACGCACGAGCAGCATTTCCCACATTCGTTGGGATTGTTGTACTCCGCGTTCACCTACTATTGCGGATTCAAGGTCAATTCCGGCGAATACAAGTTGATGGGGTTGGCACCCTATGGCAAACCGATCTATGCGGATCTCATTTTTGAGCATCTGATCGATCTGAAAGACGACGGTTCCTTTCTGCTGAATCAACGCTATTTCAATTACAGCACGGGCATGACGATGACGAACCGGCGCTTCGCAAAGCTGTTCGGGGCGGCGCCACGGAAGCCGGAAACGCCGATATCGCAACGGGAGATGGATCTCGCGTCGTCGGTACAGGTCGTCACCGAAGAGGTGGTGCGTCGCGTGGCACGGTTCATCACCGCGCAGACCGGGCTCCGCACCGTCGTGATGGCCGGAGGCGTGGCGCTGAACTGCGTGGCGAATGGGATGTTGCTGAAGGAGAAGATCGTCGACCGACTTTGGATACAACCCGCCGCAGGGGATGCGGGTGGCGCGCTGGGTGCGGCTTTGTTCGCGTGGTATCAGGTGGAAAAGCAGCCCAGGGTAGTGAGCGGCGCGGATGCGATGCAAGGTTCCTTACTTGGTCCGCAGTACTCGGAATCCCAGATTCGGGAATCCCTTGAACCTCTCGAGGCGGTCATGTTTAGCTTGCCCCCATCCGACATCGATACCATTGTCGCACAAGCCATTGCCGATGGGAAGATTGTGGGATGGTTTCAGGGACGCATGGAATTCGGTCCGCGCGCACTGGGTGCCCGTTCGATTCTCGGAGATCCGCGTTCGCCCGAGATGCAACGTGAGCTCAACGTGAACATCAAATTCCGTGAGAGTTTTCGTCCGTTCGCGCCGGCCGTATTAGCCGAAAAAGCGAAAAAGTATTTCGATCTGGATGAGGAATCACCGTACATGTTGATTGTGGCGGATGTGGATGCGGCTCGGCGCAAACCCATGGATCCAGCCAAAACCGGGTTCGACCGCTTGTATGAATTGCGCTCCGATCTTCCCGCCATCACGCACATCGATTATTCTGCCCGAGTTCAAACAGTCTCGACCGCTCGCCATCCACGGTTCGCTTCCCTCATCACCGCGTTCGATGCATTGACCGGTTGTCCTGTTCTCATCAACACGAGTTTCAATGTGCGTGGAGAACCCATCGTGAACACGCCGGAAGACGCCTATCGCTGTTTCATGAGGACAAACATGGATATTCTGGTCATCGAAAACGTCATATTCTACAAAAAAGACCAACCCGAAACCGGGCAATTGGACGAATGGAAGGAGGAATTCCCCCTTGATTGATGCATCCGACAAACACGTCCGTTCTTTCGGAATCCTGTTCGCGGTGATCGGCATCGCGATCATTCCCGCATTCGTGTTCTGGAAAAACGGCTCCTATACGAATTTGTCCATTATTTCAACATGGATTGGGCTATTAATGGGTGGATCGGGGATATGGGCACCATCCATATTGCGTCCAGCGTTCATCATTTGGATGAAATTCGCCATGATTCTGAATTGGATCATGACAAGGTTCATCATCGGACTCGTATTTTTGCTCATCATGACGCCGATCGGACTCATCCGGCGCCTCAGCGGATCAGATACTCCGAAATCGTTTCATGCGTTCCGAGAAGACACACCCAGTTATTGGAAGCATCGGGATACGACTCCGAAACCATCCGAGTCCTACTACAGACAATACTAAGCCATGTTAACACTCGTCATCAACTGCGGAAGCTCGTCGGTCAAATATCAGGTCATCGAAACGGATACCCGTGAAAAGCGTTGTTCCGGACTGATTGAGCGGATTGGGGCGGTCACGTCCATCATCCGCCATGAAATCGAAGGCCACAAAGCGAGTAAGAAAACGCAGCCGATCGAGACACATTCCATGGCTCTGAAAGAAATCATGGATTTTCTGATGGATCCTGCCAACGGGCTGAATCTTAAAAAGGAGGATATCCTAGCCGTAGGCCATCGGGTAGTGCACGGTGGGGAGACCTTCAAAGACTCTGTGTTGATTGATGAATCTGTAATCGAAGCCATTGAGCATGCGATTGATTTGGCTCCATTGCACAATCCGCCAAATTTGAAGGGGATTGAAGCCGCACAGGAATACCTGCCACAAGCCACACACGTGGCCGTGTTTGATACCGCGTTTCACCATAGTTTGCCGGCTGAAGCGTACTTGTATGCCATTCCGAACCGCTTGTATCGGCGTTATAAGATTCGGAAGTATGGGTTTCATGGGACATCCCATTATTACGTGAGTCGGCGTTTATTCCAGATCGACAAGCTCGATTCGCATAATTCGAAGGTGATCACATGTCATTTGGGGAATGGATGTTCGGTCACGGCGATCAAAAACGGCCATAGCGTGGATACCAGTATGGGCTTCACACCGCTATCCGGACTCGTGATGGGTACCCGTTGCGGCGACATCGATCCATCCATCCTGTTTTATCTGGTCGAGAAAGAAGAATTGCCGTTGAATCACTTGCATGCCATGCTCAACCGGAACAGCGGCTTGTTGGGTATGAGCGGGTATGCCGCCGACATGCGTGATCTAATTCAGGAAGCCGAAAACGGCGACCGTCGCTGCGAACAAGCCATTGAATCATTCTGCTATCGTGCCAAGCAATATATCGGCTCGTATGTGGCCACTCTGAATGGATGCGATGGAATCGTGTTCACGGCGGGGATTGGGGAGAATTCACCTTACATCCGTGCCAAGATTTGTTCCGGCATGGAGTATCTTGGCATTGAATTGGATTCGGAACGGAATGAAAATCCGGACAAGACACGGGAGTATCGCATATCGTCCGATTCTTCGAAAGTCAGTGTTTGGGTGATCCCGACCGATGAGGAACTTGTCATCGCACTGGATGCGGCAAAAATCGCTGCTGCCGCACGTCAATCACCATGGGTCTGATGAAGAAACTCTATTTATTCGCAATCCTCGGTTTATTCAGCGCGTGCACATCCAGTCGTTGGATCGTGCAAGAAGAGCCTGCGGAAGATCTGTCGCAATCACGCGTGATTTCAACCGTACCGGTTTTGGCGGTCAAACAATTGCCGACACCCGATCAACCCACGATCGTGTTCGAAGTCAGAAACCTAAATGAGGTTCAATTCCCACAACGCATGGAACAGCGCCGGTACGTGCAGACCTATCGGCCTCGCTACGGACTCATGCTTCTTGGTCTGACGGGTGCCGCTGCATTGATTTATGTGGCCAACACGAATGCGGTTCTGGAGCAGGATCTCACATCGAATCAGAAATTGGGCTTGAACATCACCGCTGGCGTGTTGGCGGTCGGATCTGTGTTCAATCTGAAACCGACTGGTGAACCCTTGTTCACAGGTGAAACGCGAATGTTGGAGCAAGTGGGAACGGTTACGAGGAATGATACGGTGCCGCGTGCGCAATCGTCACCTCCTGTGAGCATGAACCTGTTTGCCAGTTACAAGGGTACTTCCGTGGTTGACGGACTCACGAAAATCGGCACGAACCAGGAAATCCGGATCGATCTCGTTAACGAGCTTCCGTTTCGATCTTTCGAAACGACCGAACCGGGGATGGTTGAGTTGCTGCTCACAGCCCAAAATCGATCATTCACGTATGAGGTTCCGGTTGAGACGTTTCTGAAACGATATGTCAGGGTGGCCCGCCGCAACACTCCCATCCGCAGTTCTCCTCAGGACCAAGCCGGAAACATCATCACAACCGTGGCGGAAGCGAGCTTGTTGCCTTGGATCAACACCACAGATGGATGGCATGAAGTGATGCTTGGACTCAATCCGGTGTTTATGCGTGCCGAAGACGCAGCTGTGGTATGGATGCCGGCCGGCGGCGTAGGAGGGATGGTGATTTCTACCGGTCAGCGTTTCGGGGATATCGATGTGGAACGCGGGCTACCGACCGGAATTCCTTTGCAGATGGATGCCGCGGCGGTGATCATCGCCAATCAGAATTACGATGATCCATCTTTCAGCAATCGCTACGCCGAACGCAGCATCGAGCTGATGAAGCAATATTATCACACGGTGCTGGGTGTGCCGATGGATCGCATCCGTGTGGTGACGGATGCGCCGTCCTCCCAATCCGCCACATGGTCGAGGTTTCAGAGAAATAATATCTGGAGCGAATTGCAAATGAATCCGGAACGCACCCGCCTGTTTGTCTACTATGTCGGAAAGGGTGCGACCATAGGTGGGAAGCCGGTCTTGCTACCTACCGACGCCCCAAGCGGAGAGCCGATCGATGTCGGGTCGTTCCTTGACTATGTGGCCAGTTTTCCGACCAAGAGCACCCATGTGATGTTTGAAACCGACTTCACGCATACTCCCGATGGCACCGTGCTCGGGGTGAATTCATTGAGCAATACGGCCGATATGTTCACCCAGCGTCGGGCCGGATGGGTGATGTTCGCCTCGGACGCGCGTCAGCCCGCGGGAGCCTATACCACAGAAGATTTCCGAACGGATCGAATTTACGGCCTGCTGACCTATTTCTTCTGCAAAGCCTTGCAAGAAGAAAACTTCTCTACGTCTGAAATCCAGACCTATTTGAACCGAAATCTCACGTTCACGTCCCGTCGTATCCATAACCGCCCGCAAGACCCGAAACTCTTCGGTCAGACGAACCTACGCCTTATCGATTACCCCTAAATGGCCTACCTGTATATCGCGGTATCCGCCATTTTCTCGATTCTGATTGCGCACACGCTCAAGATCACGGAAAATCGGAGAATGCGGACCCTGAACGTCCTGACGGTCAATTATGTGTTCGCCTTGCTCATCCTACCGATCTTTTTGCCGGAAGGAGTCCCACTGATCCCGCCGCTGGATCCATTTTTCCTCTTCGCCGGGATTTTCAATGGCATCCTATTTATAACCAACTTTTTCGTGTACAGCAAATCGGTGCAAACAAACGGTGTTGGGATCACGCTCGTGAGCATGAGGATGTCCCTAATCATCCCTGTCATCTTTTCGATCAGCTATTATGCGGAACCCTTTCATTTCGGGGTAGTGATCGGGTTGTTGATGGTTCTGACGGGACTGGCGCTGATGATTATCAAGCGTGGTATGCCCGTGATGCAATCCATCCAGGATGGAAAAATGCTTTTGGCCATGTTTGCCATGAGTGGCTCGGCAGATGTCATCATTAAAATGTATGAGCGCTCACATCGTCCAGAAATCCACGACGCGCACTTCGTGGCATTGATCTATGGTGTGGCTCTCCTCTCCGGGCTTCTTTTCCTGGCATGGAAGCGACAACTCAGTTTCACCAAGCAGGAGCTTAAAGTCGGCGCGCTCATCGGCATCCCGAATCTGCTCACCTTCGTGTATATGCTCAAAGCCTTGGCGATGCTTCCTGCAACGGTCACCTTTTCCTTGGCGCATATTTCGGTTGTGTTAGGCGGAACCCTACTCGGTCGTTATTATTGGAAAGATCATCTTCAACGCACCCAGTGGTTGGGAATTATCATCGCGTTGCTATCCATTCTAGTCCTGATTTTGATATGAGTTTTATCGACACCATCCGTTCAAAAGCCAAACAGAGCCGCGCACGGGTCGCATTGCCCGAATCGCACGACGATCGGACCCTGAAAGCCGCGGATTATTTGCGTCAACATGAGATTTGCGATCCGATTCTGATCGGCGTGAATGGGATCAAGCCCACTGATTCTCCTGATCTCGAACGCTACGCCAATCGCTTGTTCGAGCGCCGGAAAGCCAAGGGAATGACCCTCGAAACCGCGTTCAGCCTCGCATCGGAACCATTGTATTTCGCGGCACTGATGGTGGCGGAAGGGGATGCGGATGCCTGTGTGGCTGGTGCAGCCACCACGACGGCCGATGTGCTTCGCGCCGCGTTGTATTCCATCGGATTGGCTCCTGACACAGGGACCTTATCCAGCGTGTTCATCATGGAACTGCCAGACGGACGTGTATTCACCTATGGCGATTGTGCCGTGGTTCCATATCCGGATTCCAAACAACTTGCTGAAATCGCATCGAGCTCTGCGATCACGCACCAGCAACTCACGGGGGAGACGCCGCGGGTCGCCATGCTGTCGTTTTCGAGTAAGGGCAGCGCCGAGCACGAACGGGTGCAACTCGTGCGCGATGCTCTTGCTATCGCACAATCTCGCGATCCTTTGCTACGGATCGATGGCGAGTTGCAATTCGATGCCGCGTTGGTCCCAAGCATCGGACAAAAGAAAGCCCCTGGGTCGGATGTGGCGGGGCAGGCGAACGTCTTCGTCTTCCCGAATTTGGATGCGGGCAACATCGGCTACAAACTCACGGAACGTCTTGCGGGTGCATCCGCAACCGGACCCATCATCCAAGGATTGGCCCGGCCGATGCACGATTTATCGCGTGGCGCTTCTTGGGAAGACATCGTCAATACCGTCGCCGTGGCTGCGGTTCAAGCCAAGGCCTAACGAGTATAAACGATATACTCCCAAGGTTGGAGTGAAAATTCCTGTTTGTTGGTCATTTCGGTGTCGGTTCCGCTGAACAGGTTCTTGAAACGTCCTTTGAGTTTATCGGATCGGATGGAAACCTTCACCGCATCGGGACTCAAGTTCAAGACCACCACAATCTGGCAATCATCCTTTTCACGGATGAATGCCAGAACTCGGTCATCATCCGATGTCGGAATTGCGACAGCCTGTGATCCATGGATACCGTTATGCAATGCCGGGTGATCCAGATTCAGCTGCATCAGCGTCTGATAGAATGACCAAAAACTAGTATCGGGACGTTGAACCACGTCTTTCTCGAAAAAATCCAACGCTTTCGGGTTTCCATATTCCTGTCCGTTGTAAATCAGCGGCATGCCGTCGATGAGGGATGCAAGCACAGCGAAGGTTTTGACTCCATCACCCATCCGAACGAATTCGGTTCCGTTCCAGGAATTCTCATCATGATTGGATGTGAATTGCATGCGATAGGCATGGGCAGGGAAACGGGCTCGGTCTTCTTCCAATGATCCGAAAATGGCACGGGCGGAGGTGTCGCCGCGGGCGACCCGGTTGAACTGATGATGCATGTTCCAAGCATATGACATGTCGAACGCCTCGTTATGATGCTCCGGACTCTCCGCTTCAGCTAACATGAAGACGGGTTTGATATCGTCCAATTCCTTACGAACGCGGTTCCAGAACTCCACTGGCACTTTATAGGCCACATCACAGCGATATCCGTCGATGTCGAACTCACGAACCCAGTAGGCCATTGCCGAAGCCATATAATCGTGAGTGGCAGGATTGTTGTAGTTGAGCTGAATCACATCCGTCCAATCGGTCCCACGAGGAGGGGTGAAGGAGCCTGTGCTGTCGGTATCGAAGAACTCGGGATTTGTGGTGGCCACTGGATTGTCCCACGCGGTATGGTTGGCCACCCAATCCAAAATTACAACCATGCCATTGGCATGTGCCGCATTCACCAAATCACGGAAATCTTGTTCGGTTCCGAACTCCGGATTCACCTCGAAAAAATCTTGCACCGCGTAATAACTTCCGAGGCTTCCTTTCCGGTTCACCTCGCCGATCGGATGGATCGGCATGAGCCACAGGATTTTCACTCCAAGATCCGCTAGTTCCGGAAGTTTCTGCTCGAATGCCTTGAACGTTCCTTCTTCGCTGAACTGACGAATATTCACTTCATAGATTGTAGCATTTCGGCTCCATTCGACATTTCGGAACCCCGTATCCGGACGTGCGCAGTGCAAAAGAAATAAGGAGATACTAATGAGCAGTCCATTGTAAAAAGCCTTAACCGGATTCATAAACCGCCTTTTTTTCGTATATTAAATCTAAATAACAACGTGCGACTATTTATAGCACGTCATCTTTAAGGTACTGAATGAGCCAAACCGACGCATTAGATTCTTTTGTATCCCAGCCATACAAATATGGCTTTGTCACAGACGTCGCCTACGAAGAATTCCCTCGCGGATTGAATGAAGACGTGATCCGCCTCCTGTCCGAGAAAAAAGGCGAACCGGAATTCATGTTGGAGTTCCGTCTTAAAGCCTATCGGCACTGGTTGACCATGACCGAGCCCAAATGGCCAAACGTGTCCTATCCGCAAGTGGATTTTCAGGATCTGATTTACTACTCCGCTCCCAAATTCAAGCCACAGTTGAACAGCTTGGATGAATTGGATCCGCTGATTCTCGAAACGTATGAGAAATTGGGAATTCCGCTGTCTGAGCAAAAGCGCTTGGCGAATGTGGCGGTGGATGCGGTCTTTGATTCGGTTTCCGTTGCAACTACCTTCCGCGAAAAATTATATGATGCCGGCGTGATCTTCTGTTCGATTTCGGAAGCCATCCGCGAACATCCCGAGTTGGTCAAGAAATACATAGGATCGGTTATTCCTGCTGGCGATAACTACTATGCCGCGTTGAATTCCGCTGTCTTTACAGATGGATCGTTCTGTTTCATTCCGAAAGGAGTGAAATGTCCGATGGAGCTGTCGACCTATTTCCGGATCAACAATGCGGAATCGGGTCAGTTTGAACGCACACTGATCATCGCCGAAGAAGGCGCATCCGTCAGTTATTTGGAAGGATGCACCGCTCCGCAATTCAGCCGTACGCAATTGCATGCCGCCGTTGTGGAACTTGTGGCTCTGGATAATGCCGAAATCAAGTACTCAACGGTTCAGAACTGGTTTTCCGGGGATGAGAACGGCGTTGGTGGCATCTATAATTTTGTGACCAAACGAGGCATTTGCAAAGGGGTGAACTCGAAGATTTCGTGGACCCAAGTCGAAACCGGTTCCGCTATCACCTGGAAATATCCGTCTGTGATTCTGAAAGGGGATAACTCGGTAGGCGAATTCTATTCCGTTGCCGTCACGAACAACAAGATGCAGGCGGATACGGGCACGAAAATGATCCATATCGGCAAGAACACGAAAAGCACGATCGTATCGAAAGGGATTTCGGCTGGCGAATCGCACAACAGCTATCGCGGACTCGTGAAAATCGCCAAAGGCGCCGAAAATGCCCGTAATTATTCGGTTTGTGATTCCATGCTCATCGGCGACCAATGCTCGGCGAACACATTTCCTTACATCGAATCGGCGAACAGCACGGCTCGTGTGGAGCACGAAGCCACGACCTCGAAAATCGGTGAAGACCAGATCTTCTACCTGCAACAGCGTGGCATCGACGAAGAAAATGCGATTTCGTTGATCATCAACGGGTTTGTGAAGGATGTCTTCAAGGAATTACCGATGGAATTTGCCGTCGAAGCGACCAAGCTCTTGAGCATCAAGCTCGAAGGCAGTGTCGGCTAAACCCCAGTTTATTTACTTCAATCTTATCATTCGTACATGTTAGTCATACAAAATCTGCACGCTTCGGTCGAAGGTGTCGACATCTTACGCGGGATCAATCTCGAAATCAACGCAGGGGAGGTCCATGCGATCATGGGTCCGAACGGAAGTGGTAAAAGCACCTTGTCGAAGGTGATCGCAGGCCATCCCGCCTATGAAATCACCCAAGGCGACATCCTGTTCGAAGGACAAAGCATTTTGGAAATGGATCCCGATGAGCGTGCTCGCTTGGGCTTGTTCCTGGCGTTTCAATATCCAGTCGAAATTCCAGGTGTCACCAATGCCATGATGTTGCGTCAAGCCTACAACGGCATCCGCCGCGACCAAGGCTTGGATGAACTCGATCCGCTCGAATTCGACGATTATCTGACCGAAAAATGCGAACTCGTTGAAATGGATGCATCCCTGGTGGACCGCAATGTGAATGAAGGATTCTCCGGTGGCGAGAAAAAACGCAATGAAATCCTTCAAATGGCGGTCCTGAACCCGAAAATGGCTCTGTTGGATGAGACCGACTCCGGATTGGACATCGATGCCCTGAAAGTCGTGTCGAACGGCATCAATAAAATCCGTGGTAACGACAAAGCCGTGCTTCTGGTCACCCACTATCAACGCATCCTCAATTACATCACCCCAGATTTCGTGCATGTGCTGGTCAAAGGCCGCATCGTGAAATCCGGTGGCAAAGAATTGGCGCTTCAGCTCGAAGCCGAAGGATACGATACCATCTTGGATGCTGCCAGCGTATGAGTGAGAGCCCGAATTTAACGCTTCCGCTATCGTCTGAGCCATCCATGGCTGAGTCTCAATTCGCATCGCTCGCGTTTCCGAATTCGCGCGATGAAGAATGGCGTTTCACATCCTTGCGCTCGATGTGGAACCAACCGTTTTCATTCTTGGATGGGGATGCTCACGCAGCCGCATCCCTCATCGCGGATCTAGACTTGTCCGAAACCATCGGCCGACGCATCGTTTTTGTGAACGGCATGATGAATGCATCCCTGTCGGATCTCTCCGATTTACCGGATGGGGTTTCTGTAAAACCCATCCGCGAGGCTGCCGAGCAAATCGGTCAAGCCGATTCCTTTGTCGATGATTACTTCGCATCGCTGAACACCGCCTATTTTCAAGATGGAGTGGCGATCCATGCATCCAGAAACATCGTTTCTACTGCCCCGATCGGCATTTATCACCTAGTCACGAATGCGGAAGCATTGGTACTGCCCCGGATTTTGTACACTGGCGAATCCTTTTCCGAAATCAGTCTCATCGAAGTCTTCGCTGGGGTGGATGATGCCATTTATTTGCATGTTCCCTTCACCGAAGTGATCTTGAAGGATGAAGCTCGCTTGCACCATTTCCGTGTCCAGAAGGAAGGAAACGCCGGTTTGCACATCAATCGCTCCTCGAGCGTGTTGGGACGCGCATCCGACCTGCAATCGTTCACGATCTCAATAGGTGCTCGATTATTCCGTCACGACAACCGTGCGGCGATGGATGGGGAAGGTGGTCACGCGACCATCGACGGACTCGTACTGGTTCACGAAAACCAGATCAGCGACACGCATTCGATCCTCGACCACCGCAAGCCGAACTGCACCTCTCATCAGCTGCATAAATGCATTGTCGATGGAATGGGAACGTCTGTGTTCAATGGCAAGATATTCGTGCGTCAGATTGCTCAGAAGACCGATTCGTATCAAGCGAATCACAACATGCAATTGTCGCATCATGGAATGGTTTACACCAAACCGCAGTTGGAGATATTCGCAGATGATGTGAAATGCTCGCATGGCGCCACAATCGGACAGATCGACGACGAACAATTGTTCTATCTGAAAAGCCGTGGCCTCACCGAACTCCAAACCCGTTATTTGCTGACATTCGGTTTCGCAGCTCAAATCGTGAATGCCTTGCCAGAAGGCAGCCTTCGCGACCGCCTCACCCGAGAAGTCGACACATTCACCCGTAAACGATTCGAAGTAGAAACAGTATGATCGATAACATGGCCATTAGAAAAGAGTTTCCGATTCTCAACCGAATCGTGAATGGTCATGTTTTGGCGTATCTGGATAATGCGGCCTCGTCGCAGATGCCGCAATCGGTGATTGATTCGTACAACACCTACTATCGCACAATACACTCGAATGTGCATCGAGGCGTGCATACGCTCAGTCAGCAAGCCACTGATGCGTACGAAGCCGCCCGCGACCGGGTTCAGTCCTTCATCCATGCGAAAAGCCGCAAAGAAGTCATTTTCACGACCGGAACCACCGATAGCATCAACCTGATCGCATCCAGCTATGGCGAAACCTTTTTGAAGGAAGGGGATGTGATCCTGGTCTCGAACATGGAGCATCACGCCAATATCGTGCCCTGGGTGCAGTTGGCGAAGAA
>CAYPOI010000051.1:0-575 GCA_964412365.1 uncultured Chitinophagales bacterium
AGGTGATTGCGGAAACGACAAATTCAGACAATGTGGTGAAGCGATCAAAGCCGGTGAGCGTCACCATCCATGGTGGATTACCTCACGCCGACCACTTCAGCATCAAAACGGATGGGCGTAGCAATTATCGGTTTAATCATGGAACACTGACCTTGGCGAACATCCCGATCACTGCGTTCGTGGGCGACCGCTACGGCAACTTCGTGAGTGCGGGTACGCCAGTTTATTTCACGACAAATGGTGGTAACATCGGAGCCAATGCGTCGACCGACGCGAGTGGGCGAGCCACAACCAACCTCACTCCGGTCAATCCTTATCCGACCCATCCAATGCTTGGAGCCGGTTTCGCCACCATCCGCGCGAGGACCGCTGATGGGAACAATCAAACCATAGAAGCGACCAAGACCATTCTGTTTTCGGACAATACCGTTCTAACCACTTCCAAAGACGCGTTGACACTCACCCGAGGTGGCTCTGAAACGGTGACCTACACCGTATCCGACCAGCATGGGAATCCGCTTGTCGAAGGAACCCGGATTACTGTGACTGCGAACAATCCAATCATGACTCTGACC
>CAYPOI010000051.1:585-4371 GCA_964412365.1 uncultured Chitinophagales bacterium
TTATCCAGAAGATGGAGAGTTAGCCATAGAGGCGACGAATGTGGTTGTGGCCGTGACCAGCCCGAACGGTAATGCGAACAAGACCATCACGCAACCCAAGATTTTTGCGGGAGCGGTGGGCGGAGTCGGTGGATCGCCGGCGTCCATAACTCTCCTTTCGGTGTCGCAAACGGCCATCATGGTGCGCGAATCGGGTGGTGTCGAACAATCGGTGCTCACATTCGTGGTTCGCGACTCCAGCGGCAAAACCATCGATTTGAACAACGCGATCGAGGTGGATTTCTCACTGCTGGTGAATCCAGGCGGCACGGCGTTCGTTTTCCCGCTGAAGGCAACGACCGACATGCAGGGCCAAGTGACGACCACCATCACCAGTGGAACGACATCCGGAGTAGTGCAAGTTGGCGCGCTGGCCACCCGCGGAGACGGGCTCATACTGCGCTCCAATCCTGCGAGCGTCACCATCAGTGGTGGGTTGCCCGACCAGAATCATTTCAGTATCAAGACGGACGGACGTAGCAATTACCGCTTCAACAACGGCACGTCGACCTTGGTTAACATACCCATCACTGCGTTCGTTGGCGACCGTTATGGCAACTTCGTACCGATAGGCACCCCAATTTATTTCACCACAAATGGCGGTAACATCGGAGCCAATGCCTCAACCAACGCCAGTGGTCAGGCTTCTACCTCGCTCACGCCCGTCAGTCCATATCCGGTAGGTGGCATAGCAACGGTACGTGCCAGAACCGTTGACTGGAATAATCAAAGCATTGAAACCACGCTCGAATTGATGTTCTCCGACAACACCACCATCACCGCGCCGGTTGCGTTGAATCTGACGCGTGGTGGCTCTGAAACCGTCAACTACACCGTAGCCGACCAGCATGGAAATCCACTGGTTTCGGGAACGACCATCACTGTCACTACGAACAATGAAACCATGCTATTGAGTGGTCATACGAATGTCACTTTGGGCGATTTCCGAACGGGCGGTGCCGGAATTACAACGTTCTCATTTACGGCTTCCTATCCGGCTACAGGAACCGAGGCCATCGCCGAGGCACAGGTTATGATCACCGTGACCAGCCCCAACGGGAATCGGACTCATTCACTTCTTCAGCCGGCCATTGCTGAAGGAGCAACTGGGGGTACAGGTGGTGCCGCGGTATCCATTTCGTTGGAATCGATTACTAACAATGAAATTCGTGTGAAAGAGACCGGTGGTGTTGAACAAACCACCCTCACCTTCCGTGTTCGTGATGCGCAAGGAAACCCCATCGATCTGGCCAATCAGATTGAGGTCGATTTCACCGCAGTCGTCAACCCCGGTGGTGGTGTCCAAATCTTCCCACTCACAGCCACGACCGACGATCAAGGCAGAGTGAGTACAACGCTGACTAGCGGCACCGTATCAGGAGTTGTTCAAGTGAGAGCCCAATACGATGGGCCACCCATTTTACGCTCCACACCTGTCCAAATAGTGATCCATGCCGGTCTGCCCGATGCAAACCATTTCAGTGTGAACAGACCTATTTTAAACATGCCTGGTGGCGTGGTCTATGGTCTGACGAACACCATCACAGCTTTCGTAGGTGACCGTTATGGTAACCCGGTTGAAAATGGAACCGCTGTTTATTTCACAACAAATGGTGGAATCATTCAAGGTGCGGGATTCACCACAAATGGTATCACAAGCACGACGTTGACTACTGCCGCACCATTCCCATCTGTGGTACATCCCGATTTCGGTCGAGCCGGTTATGCGACGATACGAGCACGAACAGCGGATTGGAACAATCAATCCATCGAAACGACAACAACAGTCCTGTTCTCGACGAGTTCACTAATCGATGTGACCAGTGGTGCCGCGATCATCGTGAACAATGGACCTGGACAAGGCCATCGAGTCGAGTACACGGTCTCTGATGCAAATGGAAACCCGCTCGCACCAGGATCCACCATCGTCGTAACGGTTGAAGGCCAAAAAATCAACGTGATCGGCGATGTCAACATTACCCTTCCGGATCTAATGGTTCCTGGTCCGGGATCGACAACCTTCGCATTTACAATCAGTGATGCGGATCATACTTTGAATGCTGAGGAACCGGTTCAAGTCACAATCCTAGTAACAAGTCCGAACGGAAGCGTCTCGCGGACACTCACTGGATCTAGTTTCAAATCCAAACCTGGTCAATAAACCATCATGCTTGCTTTTCAACAGCGCCTATCCAACGGGTTCTATGCCCTGCTTGCCCTTCCTGCGACCGCGATGGGCTTCGCTTTATCGGTTCAGATCGCCGCACTGAGCTGGATTCTGAACACAAAATTCGGTCTAGACATCCATCAAATCGGGTTTGTTTGGCTCGCAGGGCCTCTTGCAGGCATCTTCGGACAGGTCATCATCGGGGTGATCAGCGACGGCGTCTGGTTCTGGAACGGTCGTCGGCGCCCCTTCATTCTAATCGGGGGTACCATCGCGGCGCTTATGCTTCTGGCGCTGCCCAATATCGGAGTGATCAACGATGCTCTTGGGCTTGATTCAATCGTCGGCGTGGCCATCGTAGTGGCCCTGACTTTGGACTTGGCCATCAACATCAGCTTCAACCCGACTCGGTCGGTGATTGCGGATGTGACCCCCATCGGCGACCAACGCACAAAAGGATATACCTGGATGCAAACGATATCCGGTTTTTTTGGCGTGATGGCCTATCTGATCGGTGCGTTCGTTGGCAATAACGAACTGATCTATCTGTCGGTGTTCATGGTGTTCGGGATGTCGGTCGTCCCCATCTTTTTCGTGACGGAACCACGTGAGCTGAATGTGCCGGTCACGGAATTGGGACAAGTCGGAAAATCATCCACCAACATGCCCGAATTCCTGAAAATCTGCCTGGCGCATGGATTCTCGTGGCTCGGCATCCAAATCATGTTCGTGTACAGCTTTTTCTACATCAAGGAAGTGATCATGGGATATGGGGCGGCAGACACCTTGTCGAGCGACATCAACAACGATATGGGCTTCACCTTGGGTATCGCCTTCGCGGTGCTGAACACGGTCGGATTCTTGCTACCGGCTTTCGTGTTGGAACCCATCACGGAGAAAATCGGTCGGGTGAAAACCCATTTCATCTGTATCGTAGCGATGGCTGCGGGCTATTATGCCTTGCATTTTTTCGGAGGCACCATCCAGTCCTTCTTTCTGTTGATGATGATTGTGGGCATCGGATGGGCGGCCGTAGTGAGCCTCCCGTTCGCCATCATGAGCGAGCACGTGAATCAGGCGAAGATGGGTCTGTTCATGGGGCTCTTCAACCTAAGCGTGGTCATTCCTCAGCTTGGCGCATCCAGCATCGGTGGATGGTTGGGAAGCTTCGATGATCGTGGCATCATCTATCTGGTCAGCGCCATCAGCCTCACCATCTCGGCAGCGCTATGGCTTTTGGTGAAAGACACGAAAACCACGGGCGTGGGAGCGGGTTCGGGGCACTGAGGGTAATTGGTAATTAGTAGTTGGTAAATGGGAGTACCAACTACTAATTACTTACTACCAATTACTTTATAAACACATAGTAGATCACATAGAACCAGGAAAACAGTCCGTGGATGATCGCCCATAGGACAGATCCGTTCTGACTCCAAGAAATGATCATCGCCAATGCGCTTCCGAAGCTGATGCCGGCTTGAACGGCGTTACTTTGTGCTGACATGATTGTTCGTTGTTAGTGGTTTGTGGTGCGAAGTGCGAAGTATTATTCGTATTAAAGTACCAAATTACGAGCGTAC